>NZ_OY762426.1:2400000-2700000 GCF_963665675.1 uncultured Methanolobus sp.
GTGATCAGTCATCACTTCTCCAATCTCTTTTTCCTTTAACTTATCCCAGAGTTTTTCGCCTGTTTCTGTTCCCCTACTACCAAAAGAGCAGTCGATGAATTTTTTCCCATCTCTATCAACAGCAATCCAGCAGTAGTTTTTTTATTCCCGATGTATGTGTGCATCTCATCTAATTCTACGACAGAGATCTCTTTTTGACTTTTTAATTCCTCTAATTCACTGCCAAATTGCTTGATCCAGTTTTGCACGGTAACATGGCTAACATTTAGAAAACGTCCAATTGAACGAAATCCTAGTCCTTCAAGGTATAATTGTAAAGCTTGTTTTTTCACAGACTCAGGGTATGCTGTTGATTTCTTTTCGACAGTATAATTATATCCACACCCGGAGCACCTGTAACGCTGACGTCCACCAACTATGCCATTCTTTGTGGAATCGGAACTTTTACATCTTGGGCAATTCATAAACAAATATATTCATCCATACTATATAGCTATGCTTTATGACCAATGCCTTAATTTTTTAGGAATTAATCCTAGTGATGAATTTGAAAAGTCTACAGCCGAAACTGAAAGAATCTCACAAAATGTTGTTCATGACCTAGTACATCTCCATAAAAAATTAGATGATTTTCAATATAGTCGTGGTCGCTATATTGTTTTACCTCATGTCGGGAGAAATGGACAAGATTCCATTTTACGACGAGGATTCCACGAGCATTACATAAAAATGCCTTGTGTTGGTGGCTATGTTGACAAAGACATTTCAGATGAATCTGGCTATCAAAATAAGATAAATGGTGGAGATGTTAACTATGGAAACAAATCTATTGCTGTTATTTCAACATCTGATAATCGTTTTGAAGATGGTCGGGAATTAGGACAATATGGATCATGGATAAAATGGGCAAAACCAACTGCTGAAGCTATAAGACAAGCTTGCTTAGCTAAAGAATCCAGAATATCACAGACAAATCCTGAGTTACCTCAAATTTATATAAAATCAATTGATGTGACAAATTCCAAATTTTTAGGGTCTTTCAATATAAACTTAAATAAACAGTATAATGCACTAATTGGTGGAAGAGGAACAGGTAAATCTACAATTCTAGAATACTTGAGATGGGGGTTATGTGACCAACCAATACTAGATGCTGATTACAATGAGTTATCTGCTATTGAAAATAAAAGGAATTCATTAATCCAAAACACTTTGATTGATGTAAATGGAGAAGTAAGAATTACAGTTGTAAAGAATGGGATTCTTCATGTTGTAAAGCGCAATTCTGGAAGCCGTGAAATTCATTTGAAAATTGGAGAAGACGACTTTCAACAAGTAAAAGAAGAAGATATCCGTAAGTTGCTTCCAATTCAATCATACAGCCAAAAGCAGTTAAGTGATGTTGGTATAAAGACCGAGGAACTGAAACGATTTATTGAGCAACCAATTGTAAGCCAATTAGATGCGTTTAACTTTCAACTAAACGAAACAAACAAAAAACTCAAAAGTTCATACAATCAGTTGATACGAAAAAAAGAAATTGGGCTGGAGATATCCAATTTAAATCTTGAATCCCAATCAGTTAATACACAAATTAACAATATAAGGAAATCTTTAACAGGACTCTCGGATGCTGAACAAATAACTATAGATCAAAAATCAAAGTATGAAACAGAGCAAATCATAATTAAAAAGTCAATGAGTGAATTGGATGTTGTTAAAACTAAGGTGAATGATCTTCTACTACTTCTAGAATTATATCCAGAGCCAGTAGACAAAATTGATGAAACTGAGAACAAACAGTTAATTCAAAATATTGCAGAAGAATTTGACTCAAAATTTGTCGAGATTAAAACAGTGAGTGCAGCATTAAAAAATCTATTTACTCCAGAAAATTTGGAAAAGCTGACTGCACTGCTAGAAGAATGGAAATTAAAGAAAAAATCATTTGAAGATGCTTATGAAATTGCGATGGAAAAATCCCAATCAAGTCAACAACATCTTCAAGAAGTTAAGAATATTGAATCTCGAATTGGAGAAATCAATGATGTAATTTCAAATCGACAATTGCTTCTGAAAGAAATTGGTGACCCTGGAACAGACTTTAGTAATCACAAACAAAAATGGAAAGAAATTCATGCTGAAAAGGCTTTACTACTAAATGAACAGGCTACTAAATTTACGGATTTATCAAGAGATTCAATAAAAGCCGAAGTGACAAATAGCATTAATCTCCAGCCATTCAAAAAACAACTAAAAAATATATTAGAAGGAAGTAGATTTAGAGAAGAAAGAATCGATGCAATAATAGAACATATCAAGGACTCAAGCGAACCAATTAAAGAATATCTTTCAATTTTGGAAGAATTAAGATTGTTAGCCGAAGTAAAAGTTTCAGATGAGAATACATTAACAATTCCTGAAACTCCAATTCTAACATCTTGCGGATATAACGAAGGACACAAAACAAAGCTGTGTAATCAAATTTCAACTGATTCTTGGCTAAGTTTATTTGCAAATGAATTACATTTTAATCCTAAATTTTATTATATAACAAACAATGAACTCGGAGATATAATTCCTTTTGCAGAAGCTTCTGCTGGACAACAAGCAACATCACTTCTTACAGTTCTCCTAAATCAAACAGGAATTCCGCTTCTTATAGATCAACCGGAAGACGATATTGACAATCGAGCAATTGGCAAAATCATAGAAAACATTTGGGATGCGAAGAAGAAAAGGCAATTGGTGTTTACAAGTCATAATGCAAATCTTGTTGTTAATGGAGATGCTGAATTAGTTGTTTGTTGTGATTATAAGGATTCAACAAATCAAACACGAGGAATACTAAGAGAAGAAGGTGCAATTGATCAGGAAGCTGTCAGAACTCAAATCACTTCCGTAATGGAAGGAGGAGAGAAGGCATTTAGGCTAAGAAAAGATAAATATGGATTTTGAAAATAAGCCATCATCACCTGTGATTCAAAGAAAAAAGGAGAAGATGGAATAGTAAGCATTAATTCAAATTTAAACTGTAAAACTCACTAAATATCACGATTTGTAATTCAGTGATATTTTTTGATATTACATCTCATATTTGTCATCAAAAGTAGTGCAGGAGGTGAGATTCAAACTCACGGACTCCTACGAGAATGGGTCCTAAGCCCATCGCCTTAGGCCAAGCTGGGCAACCCCTGCAAACATATTTGAAACATCAAAATCGATTTTTAACAAAGAAATGATTTAATGATTTCTTGAGAAAATAAGAAGTAAGGGGCTTTTAACCCCGTGATTTCAAGCCCCTGGAGAGATTCGAACCCTCGGCCTGCTGATTACGAATCAGCCGCTATACCGCTAAGCCACAGAGGCAAAACTGAACGACACTATAATTCTATATAACGATTTAATGATTACGCTTCGTGGTGTTAATATCGGCTATAGCACTCTCACTTCAATACACACATTGAACTGGTGCGGAGCGTAGGAACGAACAACTCGGAACTCTACAGGTTCAGTAGTTCTTCCTGCTCTTTTTGCAGCCTCATCGATAAGTTTCAGGGAACTATCGAAAAGGTCGTCCTCTGGAGTGATATCGTAATAGTGGATAATTCCACCCGGAGCACAAAGCTTCACAGCAGCGTCAAGGAAATCATTTGCATTGTGAGGCAGGTTCATAATCACATGATCTGCAATACCGGCATATTTTTCAGCTTCAAGGTTGGCATCGCCTTCTATAGCTTCCACGTTTGGAACTGAATTGAGCTCTGCATTGCGGCGCAGGAACTCAACAGCATCGGGGTTCTTGTCAATGGCAATCACGCGGATATTGGGACTTTTTCTCGCCAGCATGATGCTGTACGGGCCGACACCTGCGAACATGTCCACAACAGTTTCGCCCTCTTTTACCTGCTCCAGTATGCGTGAACGCTCGGTTGCAAGACGTGGCGTGAAATAAGCTCTTTCAAGGTCAATGTAAAATCGTGAACCGTATTCCTTGTGGATTGTAGACGTTCTGTCCTCTCCTGCTACGGTCCTGAACCTGCGTGTCCTGAACTCTCCCTCAACAGGGCTCTGGGCAGCAAGCACGGTCTTAACGTTCTTCTTCACTTTCATGATGGCATCTGCAACTTTCTCAGGTTCAGCAACGTCATTCTCGATAAGTGCGATATCTCCGACTATTTCAAAGTGGGGTACAACGTCCAGCAGGTCTTCGAGTTTAAGCTGGCCTTTTTGTTCCTTAAACTCATGCCCGGTAAGTTCGAACTCTCCGGGCAGTTCCTTCAGTTCTGCATCCTCCGGTTTGCGTGTGAGTGGAAGCAGGAGGTAATCTCCTTCTGAGCTAATGCGTGCAGAATTATCCAGCAGGTCCATTTCCAGTAGTAACCTGCGTATTGGCTCGCCTTTTTTCTTCAGAACTTTAATGCAACTTTTATTCATATTATGTACCTATGATGAACCATGACCCGAACAGGACAAGGAATAATCCGCAAGAAAGCAACACTCTTTCATAAAGCTTTGGTGACATGAGCTTCTTTCCTTTGCTGGACGATGTGGAGACAAACGTAAAATATCCAAGGTCTGCAAGCCAGTGTCCTGCCATAAACATCACTGCTGCGATCAGGCCGATCTCCATTCCCCGAAGCACAAGGGCACTTCCGGCAGCAAGCCACCATATCCAGAAATAAGGATTTGAGGCTGATGTGAGAATTCCTGCGAGGATGGGTTTAGAGGTACCTTTGTCGTGCTCATGCATTGAGTCTGCTGCTCCTTTTGCACTTTTCATAGTCATAAGGCCGAATATCACAAGGGTGGCTCCGCCCAGAATGGATATTGCCATAACAATGCTGTCACTCACTGCTGTAATGCCGTAGATTATCAGTACGCATACAATAAACTCAAGGATTGCATGGCCGACAAAAATTTCGGGACCTGCTTTCCATCCTCTTTTCAGGGATGTGTCTATTGTCACAAAAAGCATAGGACCGGGGACAAGTGCTCCTGTAAGTCCCAGGACAAATCCGATTGTCAGCATCTCCAGCAATTCTAACATAGTATACACTGCTTAATCAGTTAAATGTTAAAAAAGATTCGTAAAAAAAAGTATATGTAACAAAGGAAGAGGTGGTACAGTCTTCCTTTGCCAGATTAGTAATTGTTTTAGAGAATAATCTCAATGTCAAGCTCTTCTGCAAGTTCCTTGTACCTGTTACGGATGGTAACTTCTGTCACACCTGCAACATCAGCGACCTCACGCTGGGTACGGCGCTCACCACAAAGAATTGAAGCAATGTAGATTGCTGCTGCTGCTACACCAGTCGGACCACGGCCGCTGGTAAGCTCCTTCTCGGATGCCTGCCTGAGAATCTCCACACCTCTGGACTGTACTTCACCTTTGAGGTTAAGTCCTGAACAGAACCTTGGTACATAGTCTATTGGTGAGGTTGGCATAAGTTTCAGTGAAAGCTCTCTTGAAATGAAACGGTATGTTCTTCCAATCTCTTTTCTGCTTACCCTGGATACTTCTCCTATCTCGTCAAGTGTTCTTGGAACACTGCACTGGCGGCATGCTGCATAAAGTGCTGCTGCTGCAACACCTTCGATACTTCTTCCACGGATGAGGTTCTTATCAACTGCTTTCCTGTAAACCACAGCAGCGGTCTCACGTACAGTTCTTGGCAGACCAAGAGCCGATGCCATACGGTCAAGTTCGGATAGTGCGAACGCAAGGTTCCTTTCCGTAGCGTTACTTACTCTTATCCTACGTTGCCATTTTCTTAACCTGTAAAGTTGTGCCCTGTTCTTTGATGAAATGGATTTACCGTATGAGTCACGGTTTCTCCAGTCAATCATTGTAGACAGACCTTTGTCGTGGATCGTGTAGGTCATTGGTGCGCCCACACGGGAACGCTTCATCCTCTGGTCATGATCGAAAGCACGCCACTCCGGTCCTTCGTCAACAAATTCTGCGTCAACTACAAGTCCACAGTCAGAACACACAAGTTCAGCTCTCTCGTAGTCCTGTGCAAGGTTGCGGCTTCCACATTCCGGACACTGGACTTTTGCTTTCTCAACCTCAGCGCTCTTATCTTTTTCTTTACGTGCCTTAATCATTGCACGTATCTTCTCCCTTTCGGAAGTATCGGAATATCGTACCCTTTCTACTTCGACCATTTTATCACCTTTAAAGAATCTCTTATGAAAATATATTTGATATGTGTGTCCTCAATCATTCACAGCTCACAGCATAAGCATTATATCATATAACTGCAATTTTTTATTGAACGTAAACCCGTTCATTTACAAGTCGTTCCAATCCGGAAGCTACAACTCTCCTGTCAGGCTTAAGAGTAAAATAAGGCTGATCTACAGGACCAAATATGCCGGAAAGCTTTCCGACGGGTTTGATGGATTTGTCAAGAACAAAAGAGTTTATTCGGGGTAAGTCCCTCATAGACCCGGAAAACTGTTTTTCATCGCCCCTGATGACGATCTCATTCTGCTTTGAAATATGCAGGATCTGACCTAATCGTTTCATATGCTTTCGTTTATTGTATTTAGGTTTTTGTACTATATGTCACGCTTATATTATATAAATATATCGTAAGCATTTTAATATTAGATTTTTTCAGTACAAAAACATATCTATAATCTCCAGTTTTATGTTTGAAATGTGTCACAATATAGTACCATGCTACTCAATTACAGACCACAACCTTAAAGTTGTAAAAGAACAATTGGGGCATCGACTTAATAATAGTAATGAATGTCCATCATATTCTTATGCATGGAGGAAATTCGGTGGCAGATAACAAATTCGTATATTTTTTCGGAAACGAAGAAACTGAAGGTAAAAATAGTATGAAAGATCTGCTGGGTGGCAAAGGGGCTAACCTGGCAGAGATGGCCAATCTGGGAATCCCTGTCCCTCCAGGATTTACTATAACAACAGAAGTTTGTTTACTTTATCTTGAAAAGGGAGCTTATCCTGAAGAGGTTATTGACCAGATAAACAACGCAATAATAAAGCTCGAAAAGGCAACTGGCAAGAAATTCGGGGATAATGAAAATCCTTTGCTTCTATCTGTCAGATCCGGTGCAAGAGTATCCATGCCAGGAATGATGGACACTGTTCTGAACCTTGGTCTAAATGATGATACTGTCGCAGCTCTGTCTAAAAAGACGGGCAATGGAAGGTTCGCCTATGACAGTTACCGCAGGTTCCTTACCATGTTCGGTGATGTCGTACTTGACATTGAACATGAGAAGTTTGAATCTGTTCTCAGTGCTAAGAAAAAGAGCCTTGGTACCGAACTTGACACTGATCTGAATGCAGATACTCTTAAGGAGCTTGCAGAGGAGTTCAAGGGAATCATCAGGAGTGAAACCGGTAATGATTTCCCACAGGACCCACGCAAGCAGCTTCAGATGGCAATTGATGCGGTTTTCAACTCATGGAACAACCAGCGTGCAATAACCTACAGGCGTCTTAATAAAATACCTGGCAAGTGGGGTACGGCTGTTAACGTACAATCCATGGTCTATGGTAATATGGGTGAAACATCAGGAACCGGTGTTGCATTTACAAGAGACCCTGCAACCGGAGAAAAGCGCTTCTTTGGTGAATATCTCATGAATGCACAGGGTGAGGATGTTGTTGCAGGTATAAGGACGCCGGAACCAATATCTACTCTTAAGGATAACCTCCCGGGTGCATACGCTCAACTTGAGGATATTTACAAGAAACTGGAAAATCACTTTACAGACATGCAGGACATCGAATTTACCATTGAGGAAGGCAGATTATACATGCTGCAGACCCGCACTGGTAAACGAACTGCGGCGGCGGCGTTAAAAATTGCTGTTGATATGGTCAATGAAAATCTCATTGACAAACGAACAGCAGTTACAAGAGTTTCCCCCGAACAGATTGATCGTCTTTTACATCCTACCATTGATTCTCAGGCCGAGTATGAAGTTGTTGCAACCGGCCTTCCAGCATCCCCCGGCGCTGCCGTGGGTAAAGTTGTTTTCACCGCAGAGCATGCCGAAGAAATGGCAAAATCCAATGAAAAGGTAATTCTCGTACGTACCGAAACATCACCGGAAGATATTGGCGGCATGGATGCAGCACAGGGAATTCTCACCGTAAGGGGTGGAATGACCTCACACGCAGCAGTAGTTGCAAGAGGTATGGGCAAACCGTGTGTTGCCGGATGTGGTGCAGTAAGTATTGATTCGGCAAGTTGCACATTTTCCGTTTCTGACGTTACTATCAACGAAGGAGATTACGTGTCCATTGACGGAAGTACAGGTAATCTTATTCTTGGTGAAGTTGAGCTTGTAACACCAGGTGTAAGTGGAGAACTTGACACACTGCTTTCATGGGCAGATGAGATAAGGGAAATGGGTGTCAGGACAAACGCAGACACACCTCACGATGCTCACGTTGCAAGAGACTTCGGTGCTGAAGGTATCGGACTTTGCAGAACGGAACACATGTTCTTTGTAGAAGATCGTATTCCTGTAGTAAGGGAAATGATTCTTGCTGAGGACACGGAAATCAGGAAAGCAGCTCTTAAAAAACTTCTTCCAATGCAGAAAGAGGACTTTATTGAAATCTTTAAGGTCATGGAAGGTTTCCCGGTTACTATCCGTCTTCTTGACCCACCACTTCACGAGTTCCTTCCAAAGCACGATGAGATTGCAGACAAGCTTGCATCTCTTGAGGCAGAAGGTGCAGACACGGCAGAGATTGAGCGTATTCATAAGATACTGGAGCGTGTTGAATCCATGGTAGAAACCAACCCGATGCTCGGACACCGTGGATGTCGTCTTGGAATCACATATCCTGAAATTTATGCAATGCAGGTCAAAGCAATCATTGAGGCGGCATGTGAGCTTAAAGCAGGCGGCATGGACATAGTTCCTGAAATTATGATTCCACTTGTTTCACATGTGAATGAGCTCAGTTCAACAAAGAAAGACCTTGTTGAAGTTGCAGAATCTGTCATGAAAGAAAAAGGTTGTAAACTGGACTATCTTGTAGGTACCATGATCGAGCTTCCAAGGGCAGCACTCACAGCAGATCAGATTGCTCAGGAAGCAGAATTCTTCTCATTCGGAACCAATGATCTTACTCAGACAACATTTGGTTTCAGCAGGGATGATGCGGGTAAGTTCCTTCCTTTCTATATCGAAAACTCTATACTTCCCGGTGATCCATTCGCAGTTCTTGATCAGGAAGGTGTTGGTGAGCTTGTAAGGATCGGAATTGAAAAAGGACGTTCCACAAAACCCGATATTAAAATAGGAATCTGTGGTGAACATGGTGGAGAACCAAACTCTGTTAAGTTCGGTTACAACATCGGACTGGACTATGTAAGTTGTTCGCCTTTCCGTGTGCCGATTGCAAGACTTGCAGCAGCACAGGCAGTAATTGAAAAACAGGATAATTAATCCTGATTTCAATTCTCTTTTTATTTATTTCCAATCTCTCACTCTTGTTTTACTGATTCTATTGTAATTGTTTTTCTACAGGCATGGCCAAAGCTCTGCAAAAAAGCCTATGAAAATAAAAAAGAAGAAAACAGATCAGTATGATCTTGTGATCATATAATCTGCAATTGCCATAAGAATAGTCTTGGACTCAGAATCCTCCACAATATCAAGGAGTTCTTTGCCTTTTGCGATGTATCCCAGCGCAAGATCACTTACGTAATCAATTGAACCTGCTTCTTCAAGCTGGTTTACTGCTTCATTGATCTCTTCACTTGTAGCTTCGCCTTTTCCGAATATCTTGAGTTCAACACCTTTGTTAAGTGCGTGTATAGCGATAAGGGTCTTCTTCCCTTCCATGAGGTCACTGCCCCTGACTTTACCAAGCACTTCTTCGGGTGTTGTCATATCGATGACATCATCATATATCTGGAATGCAATGCCTATGAGTCTTCCGAATTCATAGAAAGCATCGGATACTTCGTCTGATGCACCTCCGAGAATGGCACCGATCTGCATGGATGCTGCGTACAGTACACCGGTCTTCTTCTCGATCATTTCAAGATATTCTTCTTTAGTGACATCATTCCGATTCTCAAATTCAACATCCATCCACTGTCCTTCGCAGATATCTCTGCAGGCTTTGGAAAGGATATCAATGCATTTCAGATTATTTTCAGGTTTACCAGGTGCATGTGTTAGTATTTCAAAGGCCTTTGAATAAAGGGTATCTCCTGCAAGGATAGCTCCTGCTTCGCCCCATTTTACATGGACTGCAGGCATACCCCGGCGAATATCGTCCCTGTCCATGATATCATCATGAACAAGTGTGAAATTATGGACTAGTTCTACTGCTACTGCTGCAGGAAGAACGGTTTCAAGATCGGAACCAACAGCTTCTGCTGCAAGGATAACTGTTGCCGGTCGAAGTCTCTTGCCACCGGCATCAGGAAGGTATCTGGCTGCCTTGTAAAGTTCATATGGCTTGTCGACGGGGAGGTATTCCTCTATTCCTTTATCGACATGCACTGAACGTTTTTTTATCTCTTCGATAAGATCCATAAACATCCCCATTCTAAAACTTATTCTTCATCTATGTAGAGCTCTTCTCCATTCCTCAGAAGGTGAAGAGTGTCACCGAGCACGTATCCGGCATCTTCTGCCATCTGGATGTACTCGCTGTGCATCTGTATTGTTCCATGTGCAGGGACTACATGTTCCGGATTGAGCATCCTGAGAAGTTCCCAGTGGTCCTCGCGGTATGCATGTCCTGAAACATGGACATTATCGTAAATCCTGGCTCCACGCATCTTCAACTTTGTCTCAAGAGCATAGCGGTTTGCCTGTGTCATTGGATTTGGGATTATATTTGCAGAGAATATTATACGGTCTCCTTTGTCTATCTTAAAAGGTGTTTCGCCTGTTGCAATCCTTCCAAGCACAGCACCTGGTTCACCCTGGTGACCTGTGACAACCGGGAGGTATTTGTCTTTACCTTTTTCCATGATCTTTGCCAGAGCTTTGTCGATCTCTCTGCGATTTCCGTATATTTCCACGGTTTCTGGAAGTTCAATGTACCCCATCTGGTGAGCGGTTGCAATGTACCTTTCCATGGAACGTCCCATAAGTACAGGAATTCTTCCCATTTCTTCAGCGAATTTGACAATGGAATTTACACGGGCAACATGTGATGCAAAAGTTGTTACGATCATCCCTACATCAGATTCTTCAGTCTCGATCAGAACATCTCTTAACATGGAATGTGCAATCATTTCAGAAGGTGCTTTGCCATTGCGTCCTGCATTTGTACTCTCTGTGATAAGTGCAATAACTCCTTCCTCTCCAAGCTCCTTTAGTCTGTTAAAGTCAGGAGCTTCACCAAGCGTTGGGGTCCTGTCAAGCTTGAAGTCACATGCATAGACAAGTGATCCGCTTACAGTGTGAATAACAAGGAAGATTGTGTCTATTATACTGTGCTGGGTGTTTACAAATTCAATGGAAATGTCCTTTGTAATTTCCAGTGAGTTGCCTGCCTCCAGAGATACAATATTGTTCTTTACTCCGAATTTCCTCTCAGATTCGATCTGATGCTTTATGAGGGTTGTTGTGTATGGGGTTCCGATTATTGGCGCAGTATATCTGTGTGCCAGTTTTGGGATTGCACCAATGTGGTCAAGGTGGCCGTGTGTACAGACTATTGCACGTACATTGCCGTTAACCTCTTTCATAATGGTATCATCTGGAATTGCTCCCATCTCGATAAGCTCGAGTGAATGCATTTTATCTGTTTCAACGTCTTCGTGTATCTGGACTCTGTCCAGGCGAAGACCCATATCAACGATAATAATGTCATCGTCTATCCTGATGGCAGTCATGTTACGACCCATTTCGTTATAACCGCCGACTGCAATAATTCCTATTTCTGTCATATGTATTAATCTCCTATTATTAAAATAGTTTTATTTATATATTCCCTTTAATTGATAAATGTTAAACTGTCTGGAAATCTTTGTTCTTTGATCGAAGTGCGAAGTCTTTGACATTAAAACCCCGCAGTTCCAGATATTCCCGTGTCCAGCCACTGATGACTGTTGGTGCAAGGTGCAGGTCCTTAAGATCTCTGCATCCGCAAAGGAACATCGCTACTTCCATTTCTTTTAGCATATGTTCTATGCTTTTTACAACTGCATCCTTCCCTTTAAGTGCCGGTTCAACAAAAGGAAGGGCTGCGCTTGCAACTGAAGCCCCAAGAGCAACTGATTTTGCCATATCAAGTCCTGTTCTCAATCCCCCGGTGGCAATTACCGGAAGTGATACACTGCATTCAACTATGCTGGGTACAGTGGGTATTCCAAAGTCCCAGAATAATTCTCCAAGTATTTCGGACTCGGTATCATTTCTTTCTCTGGCACGGTAAACCTCTACTCCTGACCAGCTTGTACCTCCGACACCGCCTACATCAATGGCAGCAACTCCTGCTTCTTTAAGAGTAAACGCATCCTCGTGTGATATGCCTGCACCGGTTTCTTTGATAATAACCGGCACTGCCAGTGAACAAATGTCCTTAATAACTTCAAGAGCACCTGATGCGTCCCTGTCTCCTTCCGGCTGAATTGCTTCCTGGAGGAAGTTCAGGTGAACTGCAATGGCATCCGCATCTATCATTTCTATTACTTTTTCCACACCTTCTACGCCGTATTCCCTTATCTGGGCCGCACCGATGTTTCCATAAACAAAGGCATTGGGTGCTTTATCCCTCACAACACGGAATGATTCTTCCTGGGCTGGATCTTCAATAGCAGCACGCTGGCTTCCAACACCAATTCCCAGTCCAAGTTCTTCTACAGCTTCAGCAAGTGCTGCATTGACTTCAGTAGTTTCAGGATGTCCTCCTGTAATGGAGGCTATCATGAAAGGTGCATTCATTTCCTTTTCCAGAAAACGGACTGAGGTATCGATCTCATCCATGTTCATCTCAGGCAATGCCCTGTGAATGAGCATTACATCATTAAACCCTGCTCCTGTTTTCCTTGATTCTACCGGGCTTTCAGCACATAGCTCTAGATGTTCGATCTTTCTTCTGGAAGTGCTCATAGTTAATACCTTTAAAATGTCATTGTTAGTTTGTCCTGGTGCCAACCGCAGTACCGATATTCTTGCCACTCAGGAAATCAGATATATTTCCTGTATTGCCTGCATTAAATATATAAGAAGTGCTGTTTGACTGCTCACTTAGTTCCAAAAGCTCAAGTACTTTTCCCAGCATACCACCGGTAACATCCGTGTTAGCAGAACCACCAAGGTAGGCCTTTATTTCCTCGAAATTAGCATTGTTGATGACAGGTATAACTTCTCCTTTATCATCCAGCACACCTTCTTCTGCACTTCCGATCCCTATTCTTGAAGCTTTCATCTGTATTGCAAGATATGGGACTATCTGGTCACCTGAAAGGACTGATGTTCCAAGTTCACTGTCCATTACCATGTCACCATGCAGGACAGGTACAAATCCGTTTGCAAGCATTTCTTTGATCTGCTCAAGGAACATGCTCTTTATGCGACTGTTATTTGAAACTGTGCATGCCATTGGGTGTAAAGGCAATGCATTAACTCCGGCAGAGTTCAGGGCTTCAACAACCATTGTGTTGAGCTTCCTTACGGACATATGCGTTATAATAGAACCTTCATGGTCAAATTTACCGGTAAGTCCGAAACGCTTGACCTGTGGATGTCCGAATGACCCTGCTCCATGTACTATTATGAGTTTTCCTTCAAACCCTGCGATCTCAGATGCTATTCTTTTAATCTCATTCATTCTTGCAGCACCATCATCAGCACTTTTATCAGTGATGACACTGCCTCCAATCTTCAGAATGGTGATGTTATTGTTATCCATGCAATGACTCCAATCGCACGCCTTCTGCTGTATTCTTTGTAATAATGGCTTCTCCGTCAGCATTCTCTATTGCTTTTGCAATGTCTTCTGCATTATCTTCCCGGGCAAGTGCAACCATACATCCTCCGCCACCTGCGCCTGTGATTTTTGCGCTTATGGCGCCACTGTTGCGGGCGGCATATACAAGGGATGAAAGTTCTGCACTACCGGCTCCAATGGAGTCAAGAAGTCCCTGGTTTATATTCATTAGTTTCCCAAGGGTTTCATAGTCACCCTGTGCAACCAGCTTTTCCGCCAATATTGACATTTGTCCTATATTGGAGAGTATGGGTTCTACAATAGATGGGAATTCACTTTTCAGTTTAGCAACATTGCCTACCAGTTCTTTTGTAGAAGAGAATTTGTGTGTGTTACCGATTACAATTGGACAATCGATCAGGTCCAGTTTCTTTTTCAGGGGAATCATCACAACACCACCCATGGTGCTGACGTATGTATCTGTGGGACTTGCATTGCCCTGGACCATTTTTTCGATTTCGTGTGCGGTCTTTGCTACGTCTTCCAGAGAAAGTCCGCAATCAAAAAGTAGGTTTAATGCCAGGATACTTGCAACTGTAACTGCTGCTGATGATCCAAGTCCTGAACCTATTGGTAGCTCGGATTCTATAATGATCCTTACTCCCTGTATGTCTGCAAATTGGCGCATCTTTTCAATTACATAAGATACATAAGGGTGGATTTTATGATTAAGTCCGGTACGTCCCAGAGCAGATTCAATGATTATTTCATTGGATTTCTCCACACTCACCTTTGTGCGAAGTTCGACTGCACAGCATATGGCGTTTTCTCCATATACAACTGCGTGTTCACCAAAAAGGTAAACTTTTCCGGGTGCGGAGCAAGTGACCATAGTTTTCCTGATCCTTTATTGTATTATGATCAATCTTAAGAATACTGGTCTTTATGACCGTTATCGTTATTCGATAGTAATTGCCGCATATCCGACCACTTCTGAGATATCACCGCTAACATCACCACTGGTTGCATATTTGATCAGTGACGCTTTGCTTGCTCCTAATTCTTTTGAAGCTGTAAGCATGGCCGCTATAGGGCCGAATCCACATGCAGAAATGTTTCTTTCTTCCCTGCGTCTGTAAAATTCAGGAATATCCATTTCCAGTATGGCTTCTATCAGATAGCTATCCTGTTCCTTTGCAATAGAATCTGGCTGGTAATGTGTAAAGTCACTGGATGCGATGAAAACCACTTTTTTTCCTGTGGCCTTTACTGCGCGAACGACTTCGTTTCCTACTTCTATGGCTGTTTCTTCATCCTGAAGACCCATGCATATTGGAAGTATTGAAAAGTCGCTACCAAAGCGATGCTGCAAAAACGGGACCTGCACTTCTATGGAATGCTCAAAATGATGCGCAAGCTCATCAAAGTCTATGATGGATCCGGCAAGCTGCTTTCCGATTTCCCTGTCTGTCTCTACAACACCAAACGGAGTTGTCCAGCTATCCTGGGAAAGAGCTACAGCAGAACCATAACCTGTGTGGTTAGGACCGAACAGGACGTATGTGTCTGCTTTAGGGAGCCGGGCGTATACATGTGCTGCCACCTCTCCGGAATATACGTATCCTGCATGGGGTACAATAGCACCAAGGACGGGCTCTTCTGAAATAGCCACATCCTTAAAGCACCTGCTTAGTTCTTTTTTAAGACTTTTAGGATTTTGCGGGTAAAATTGACCGGCAACTGTTGTTTGTCTCATACTACTGATCACCCTGTATTATTCTATAAGGGTTCTTGATTATATGTAGTATGCTTTAACAAGTTGTCAGCTCAGACTCCTGCTTCAAAGTCTTCAAGTTCGTAAGTGAACATTGAATCGTTTGACTTTGCGATCTCTCTTGCCAGCAGCCAGTATACAAGGGAAAGTGCCTTTCTACCTTTGTTGTTGGTTGGGATTACAAGGTCAACGTTTGATGTCATGTTGTTAGTGTCACAGAGTGCAACAACAGGTACACCGACATTTACGGATTCCTTGATGACCTGTGCATCACCAGTTGGATCGGTTACAATTACCACATCAGGCTCGAAGAAACTTTCAATCTTAGGGTTTGTGAGAATTCCAGGTATGAATCTTCCGACCATCGACTTTGCACCGATTGCCTTTGCGAACATCTTTGCAGGGAATTGACCATACTGTCTTGCGGAAACCACAAGTATTCTCCGTGGGTCGTAGTTTGCAAGGAATGCTGCAGCGAGCTTAATCCTTTCATCGGTTGCCTGGATGTCAAGTACGTAAAGACCGTCTGTTCTGACACGGTACACGAATTTCATCATGTTCTCGGTCTTCTGCTGGGTACCTATGTGTACACCTGCTGCAAGGTACTCGTCAATAGGTACAAGAGATGTTGTTTTTGCTTCTTCCCCTACCTCGGTTGTTGTTTCTTCGGTAGTAACTTCATTAGTTGTAGTTTCTTCAATTGAATCCATAAAATCACCTTAAATAATTATCAGTCTCTTTTAACAGTAATTGGGATAACCCTAAGTTCAAATTCTTTCTTAGCAAGGAATAATGAGTTCATGCTTGGATCATCGATGAGCACCGGGGCTCCCATAGAAATCTGAAGTGCTCGCGCACCAACGATTCTTGCCTTTTCATATCTGGTGTAGTTTTCAGTAGTCAATAGATCACCTGATCAAAAATGTATATGGAAATATCAACAGCCCATTTATCGATAGCTACTCCTATTGCTTTCAAAAAGTGTTCCTGTATGGATAGCCATTAATGCGGTCAATGATAACCCTGATAAATATAATTTTAAATTTATTCGGAATCCCTCCGAATGTGGTCATATTTCTTCTCAATCCAAACCAGAGTGCCTTATGGGTATGGGACCGCTGAAATTTAAACTCAGGTTCTGGCATGTTTCTCATAGTAGATACATGTGTCCTGAACGCCTAAGGATGGTCCTGACTACCTTACGGCCCATTTACTGGTATGGGGCAAGCGTATCTACTAGCTCGACGTGTGAAAGGATCATCCTTCTGCAGCAGTAGCGGACAACCCCAAGGTCATCCAGTACATCAGCCGGGTCTTCACCTTCAGCAACACGCTGTTTGTATTCTTCCCAAACGTTTGAGACAACTTTTCCACAGCTGAAACATCGAACTGGTAACATCCTTTCGCCTACCTGTATGATTTCTGGTATTTGGCACGTGCACCCGGTCCACCAAACTTCTTGGTTTCCTTCTGCCTGAAGTCGTTAACCAGGAGATTACGGTCGTATGCCATGTAAGTATCTCTGAGAGCTGTGTCGTTGGTCCAGTCTACAATGCCTCTTGCAATTGCAGTTCTTGCGGCATTTGCCTGACCGATGATTCCACCGCCACTTACTGTAACATCTACATCTACGCTTTCAGCCGCCTCGCCTGCAAGCATTACTGCCTCTGTGATCTTAAGTTTTGCAAACTCCGGGTCGTAAATCTCGAGTGGTTTTTTGTTAATGCGCACTCTTCCGGTTCCCTTCTTTACAGTTGCGCGTGCAATAGATGTCTTCTTTTTACCTGATGAGGTTATAACTTTAGTAGTCATTATGATCTTCCTCCTTCTTAGAACTTAGCACCGAGTTTCTTACTGAGGTCGCCAAGTTTGAGGTACTTGTTTGAACTAAGGCGGTCCATGTTTGCTTCTTCGATCTTTACGCATTCCTTGTTTTCCAGTTCCATTGGGATTCCCACATGGACCTTAAGGTTGTTCATTGCTGCTCTTCCTCTTGCACGTTTGTAAGGGAGCATACCTCTTACTGTTCTTTTTAGAATGCGGTCTGGTCTCTTTGGGAAATAAGGACCAAATTCAGGCTTTCCTCTTCTCAGGGTCTCATCGTACTCTCTCATTGTGGTGTACTTTGAACCGGAGATTACTGCCTTCTCAGCATTTACGATATCTACCTTCTCACCGGCAAGCAGTTTTTTTGCAACGGTGCTTGCAAGCCTTCCAAGAATAAGTCCTTCTGCATCGATAATTGTCATCTTCTTCACCTACTGCAAGATCTTGATACCTGATCCCTTTGGATTTTCTTCCATGATCTGCTCGATGGTCAGGCATTTGCCGCCAACCTCTGCGATCTTTCCCATTGCCGTTGCACTGAAATTGTATGCTGCAACTGTGACTGCTTTCTCAAGGATTCCTGCTCCAAGTACTTTTCCTGCAATGATGACAGTTTCTCCATCCTTTGCGTACCTGTTGATCTTACTGAGGTTTACCTGCGCATAGTTCCTGCCAGGTCTTTCCAGCTTCTCAGCCACATCTCTCCAGATAGCGACTTCGTTCTGGCGTGCCCCTTCCTTCAGTGCTGCGATGAGCACAGGAGTGCGAGGGTTTGTCTTTCTTTGGATTTTTACGTTTGTAGTCTTGCTCATAATGTTCCTCCGCAAGAGTTAGTCTCACTCACGCACAAAGTGCGTTCGAACATCCGTTAGGTGTCAGTTAAGTAAGAACATAGAGTCTGTAAACTCAGACTGGTGTCTGAATAACATTAATAGTACATAAAGATTATGTGGTTTCTTCCCCGGTCCCTAATACCTTACTATAAACACGGTCATAGATTGAATCAATTTTGCATCCAAGTTCCCTTGCAACAAGCAGGCCGGCAATTTCAATATCTATAAGGTCATCGAGTTCTTCCTGTTTTTTGTTGATCATCACTATAGTGTCTTTGGTATTCTTTCCACAACCGGCAACGATCATAGCAATAATGTCTTCTATTATCGCTCTTTCCTGGAACAGTGAATCAGAAGGCTTAAATCCATGCGGTATTTCTACCTTTGAAATATCAAATGCCGGGACTAATTCCACACCTTCAAACCTGAGCAACTGCGCCCCTATCGCTTTGTCCCTTATCCTGGATGCAGCATCAGGTGCCATCCATTTAAGATCAAATGACAGCACAAATTCAAAATCCTTAATCGACAGGGATTTTTTATTATTTCTCTTGTAAGGGGTTGCTGCAACAAGCATCAGCTCGTCCATCAGGAACCTCTGCGAAGTTCATCTATAATAGTGTCGGCAACTCTGCCGCATTCTGTTCTCTTCGGACCGTCGATGTGGTTGATTTGCAGAACAAGCAGTTCGTGCTCAAGAATAGCCCTGACAAGGTAGATATCTCCTCTGAAAGGTACACGATTATATTTCCCATCGAGATAACTGTACCTCAGATGTATCCTGAAATCCACTATGCCTTCAGTTTCCAGTGTATCCAGTACATCCTCAACGCTGTCATAGTTAAGCGGTGAAAAATCAATTCCGTTGTAGACAATCTCTACGCTTATCTCCCTCTTGGCCTGAATGCGATGTCCTCTTTTTGTCACAGACTCTGTGACGAACATACCAAACTTACCATCCATATTCGCCATCACTTTCACAAAATAGGGAAGATCCGAATGGTAGCGGTATTTTTGTTCAAACTCTACAGTCCTGTGCGGAAATCGATGATATATTCGCTTTCGCATCATTTTAAACTGCTACCATCCTTTTATTTTATATCTTCAGTAATACTGATCTATAATTTGATGAGCTTGGCATCGATAATTCCTTCAACTGCTCTCATCTCTTTCAATATTTCCTCAGGTACTTCCGAGTTGACATTAAGTACCATTATAGTAGTTCCACCTATTTCAGCTCTTCCTACCTGCATACCGGATATATTGATATTATTCTTTCCAAGTACTAAACAGCAAGGTCCGATAACATTCGGCTTGTTAATGTGTTTTGCCACGATCATGTAGCCCGATGGCACAATGTCCACATGTTCTCCATTGACACTAATGATCTTTCCTTTGCCACCTATTACAGTACCACCAATAGAGACCTTTTCGTCATCCATGGTAACTTCTACCTTGATGGTGGAACTGAATTCTTCAGTAGTTTCGGACTTGCTTTCGATAACTTCTACTTTCCTTGATTTTGCAAGGGCGCCTGCATTCACGTAGTTCACTGCAGAGCCAAGGGCGACCTGGAGCATTCCCTTAATTGCAGCCACTGTGACAGGTCTTATGTCCTTCTCAGCGATATCACCGTTGTATGATATTGCAATCTTCTCATAGTTCTTACCCAGGAGTTGCGCACATGCATTGCTCATCGTCTCCGCGAGCTGGATGTAAGGAGCAAGCATTGTCATAAGTTCCGGTTTGACAGAAGGTATGTTAATTGCATTCTTTGCCGTTCCGCCGTTAAGAACTGAAACAACTTCCTCAGCAACTGAAACAGCCACATTGATCTGTGCTTCTGCGGTTGAAGCACCCAGGTGAGGAGTAACTATAATGTTCTTGCAGTCAAGAAGAGGTCCGTCAAAAGGAGGTTCACTGGTAAAAACATCGATTGCTGCACCTGCTATTTTTCCACTGTTCAGTGCATCTGCAAGAGCTTCCTCATTGATGATACCTCCACGTGCGCAGTTGATGACCCTTGCATTGCTCTTCATCATTGCGAATTCTTCGGCATCGACAATATTTCTCGTATCCTTGGTAAGTGGTGTGTGGACTGTAATGAAATCTGCTTCTTTTGCGATCTCCTGGACAGACATCATCTTAACACCCATTTCCTTTGCCCTCTCATCTGAGACAAAAGGATCGTATGCAAGAATATTCATGTTCAGGCCCTGTGCCCTCCTGGCAACCTCCGCACCGATACGGCCAAGTCCGATTACACCAAGGGTTTTTCCGTTAACTTCAACACCCATGAACTTGCTGCGCTCCCATTTTTTAGATTTAAGGGAAGCATCAGCCTGTGCCACGTTCCTTGAAAGAGCCATCATCATGGCAATTGTATGTTCTGCGGCAGAAAGCATGTTACCTTCAGGTGCATTAACAACAATGATTCCTTTTTCTGTGGCTGCTTCCACATCTACATTGTCAACACCTACACCAGCTCTTCCAACGATTTTCAATTTGTCCGCAGCCTCGATAACCTTCCTTGTAACCTGTGTTCCGCTTCTAATGACAAGTGCGTCATATTCCGGTATTTTCTCAACAAGTTCCTCTTCGGAAAGTTTTGTAATGACATCAACTGTGAAATGCTGCTGAAGTATTGTTAATCCCTGTTCTGATAATGGATCACTAACTAGTACTTTCATTTTGTATATCTCCGCAGATAAGTGCAATAATAATTGCGCATTTTAATCTGATAAGTTAAAGGACAACTGCAATTATATCTTTTTCTGCATAATGCCCGTCAGGTTTTGATTTTGCTTAAGTGAGTTCAACCTATTTTAACCTACTTTGTAAATGCACCATTTTACATATACTTGTCTCTTTAAGAACTTAAGTTCATGATGTTATAAAGCTGGATTGCAAAGAACTATATGTTACGGGAATAAAAATTATTGTTTGTTTCCTTATCGTTTTGTCATATTTTACTTTTTTTTCTATACTTATAGCACGATTAAATAGGAAATTATATATAAAATCCTCCATATTTGCCTTATGTGAGCCTAAACACCGTTGAAAATGAATTAAGGCATCCACAATGCCAAAATAGATTTTTCTTCCCATAGCAGGATTGTATATGAGAAAAGACGTAATGATTCTACTGATTTCAATATTTTTCGGTCTATCATTTCTTGTTGCAGATACTCATATAGTGCCTCTTATCTTTTCCCTGAATATATTGCCTTTTTCCATTGAACAAAAAGCGACATTCAGTGATGCATATGTGAAATCTTTTGTATTTCTGTGTTTTCTTTTTTTTGGGATGGTCGTTTCAAAAATAGAGCAAAAACGCCATAATGCAGAGACTGAACTGCTCTCCCAGTTAAAGTTTGAGGATCTGGTTGCAGAAATATCATCAAATTTCATAGGGAAGAAGTCAGAATATATCGACAATGCCATTGAACAGTCACTAAGGAAAATGGCGGATTTTGCAGATGCCGATCGAAGCTACCTGGTATTATTTTCCCGGGAACCGGAAGATAATGATACGGTATATCAATGGCACACTAATGGCAGGGATAATAGAAAAATTTACAATTATCCTGGTCGTGGTTTCCCCTGGTGGATGGAAATGATGGTGAGTCCTGAAATCGTTCACATTTCTGATACATCAAAACTGCCACCTTCTGCCAGCAGGGAACAAAGCGTATTTCAGCAGGAAAATATTGACTCAGTGCTTTCGATACCCTTGCAGTCCGACGGCAAAACGATAGGTTTTCTCGGATTTGATACAATTGAGCGAAAAAAGCAATGGTCGCAGAACTATGTCAAGCTCATGAGGGTGGTCGGGGATATTTTCATAGACAGTATCGGAAGAAAGAAAGCAGAACAGTCCATTTTAAAACACCGTGAAAGGCTTGCAAGAGCACAGGAGATATCCCGCGTGGGAAGCTGGGAGATCGACCTGCGCACAAAGAAACATTTCTGGTCAGAGGAAATGTATCGGATCATGGATTACTCACCCGATGAGGTCAGTATTGACCGGGATATCTATTTTGAAAGGATGCACCCTGATGACAGGGAAATTTTTGACTCATCTGTAGAACTGGCTCTTTCCATACCCGGATACAAGTTTGATGTTAAAACCCGGGTTATCAGGAAGAACGGAAGTATCTGTATCCTGCATTCTCTTGGGGAAGTCACCTGGGATAGTGAAGGCAGGCAGGTTCTGTTCCAGGGGACAACACAGGATATAACAGAAATATCACTTGCACAGGAAGACCTTCAAAGAAAAAACCGCAATCTTCTGATACTTCAGTCCACTGCCATGATCGCTGCAAGTTCTATGGAGATGGAAGATTTTCTCAGGGATATCCTGAAAGAGATCAACTCATATGTTGTTTGTTCTGCGGGGTCTGTTTATCTTTTCAACCCTGCTGAGCACAGATTTGATTTATATTCTTCTACAGGTTTCAAGGATGATGTTGTTAAAAAGCTTGACTGTTTAAAGGAAGATGACCCTCTGTTCCGGATGATTCCTGACACTAGAAGTACATGGATTACCGGAAAAGTTAATGAGATTAAAGGATGCCTGAGGTGGATTATTAATAAGGAATGTATTGGGAAATTAGTTTATATTCCTATTATAGCCCGTGAGGACCTTGTAGGTGTCATTTTGCTTCTGCCGGATCAGAATACTATAATCTCAAAATATGATCTGAACATACTGGGTAATGTGGGTCGCCAGATTGGGATCACCGTAGAGAACATACGTCTTCTTGATGAAACCCGTAAAGCCTATGAAGAACTGAAATCCCTTGACCGGATGAAAGATGAGTTTGTTGCTAACATTACCCACGAGCTCAAGACTCCTCTTATATCCATAAAAGGATACAGTGAAGTAATATATGAGGGTCTCCTGGGTGAGCTGGAGGATAAGCAAAAGCAGTGCATGAAGATTATTGTTTCCAATTCGGAACGTCTGGAAAGACTTATCGAATCATTACTTAACATGAATTCTCTTTATTTTGAAAAATACCATGTGCTGTCACCTATATACCTGAAAGACGTCCTTGAAAATTCCATTAGCAGCCTTTGCATGAAAATAGATGAAAAGAACATTACCATCACTAAAGATTGTCCGGGTGACATGCGTCTTGTTTACGGAAACTGTGAATTCCTCAAATACCTCTTTGTTTATATCCTGGATAATGCCATCAAGTTCTCATCAAAGGACGCTGAAGTTTCCATAGTTGCCACTGAGGACGAAAATAATGTCCATATTAAGATAACTGATCATGGTATAGGCATACCGGAGGCGTGTATGGACCGGATATTTGACAGGTTCTACCAGGTGGACGGATCTGCCACCCGTATTTATGGTGGCAACGGTCTTGGCCTGTACCTTGCAAAGAACATTATTGAATTACACTCCGGGACAATAGAAGTGGAAAGTAAGGAAGGGACGGGAACAACGGTGCATGTGTCCCTGCCATTGTTTGATCCTGAAATCCACGAAACTGAATGATGTTAAAAGCAATATTAAATAGAGAGAAAAAAGGCTCTGCAAAATTC
Source organism: uncultured Methanolobus sp. (assembly GCF_963665675.1). NCBI lineage: Archaea > Methanobacteriati > Methanobacteriota > Methanomicrobia > Methanosarcinales > Methanosarcinaceae > Methanolobus > uncultured Methanolobus sp. The sequence goes on from NZ_OY762426.1 coordinate 2,423,903, forward strand.
CTGCCATTAAAACTTAAAGGAAGTTTGTAAACTGATTATCGTAAGTCATGAATAACTTGAGTGAACCCGGAGGGCTCGGTGAAGCCGGTGTTTTCCCACAATAAGAAACAAATAATCTGCAAATACCCTGTACTTTCTTTTCAGAAATTCTGTAGAAGTCTCTTTTATATACAATCGTTTTTGTAATAAGCTTCTGTGTAGCAGCATGGGAATATGCCGCCTTCGGCGGATGGTTATTTTGTTTTTAGATTGCAGATTGTTTTTGTGGAATGAAAAAGAGCAATGATTGTGTCACTCAGATAAAAAGGAAAACAGTGATTCTACAGAGCCAAAGTCTTAGAGCATAAATACCTAAGAAAATATTGATGAGTTTTCATTCATCAGTAAATTTGAAATATACTCTCCGGTTGTTTTTTCCTTTGTTTTCGGCCTTTATGATTGATATGTGTGGAATGTCACCGGTATTTGCGATGTGTGTGCCTCCGCATGCCTGCACATCAACATCCGGGATACTGATTATCCTTATATCTTCGATCTCAGGAGGGAATGCATCCTTAAGTTTGACAACTGAAGGAATGCTGAAAGCTTCTTCACGTGGTATTATGTCAATGCTCACAGGGATATTGCGGTCGATTATCACATTGACCTTGCTTTCGTAGGAATCTATTTGCTCACGGTCAAAGTCTTCCAGATTGAAATCCACACGTGTCTTCTCTTCTCCAAGCTGGTTTCCTGTGATCATGGCACCGGTTTCATTGTGGATTATAGCACTCAGTATGTGGCAGGCAGTATGATACTGCATGAAACGGTATCTTCTGTCCCAGTCAATGATTCCTTTGACTTTATCGCCTGCTTTAAGCCCGGGATTTGTGACCTCATGACTGATATCTCCGCCAAATTTGCCCGCGAAAATTACCGGAAACTCTGTCCCGTCTTCCCTGACAAGTTTTCCAGTGTCATGTGGCTGTCCTCCTGATTTTGGATAGAATGCAGTCCGGTCCAGAACCACGAATTTATCGTCCTTTACACTTTTAACAGTTGCATCAAACTCTTTCAGGTAACAATCAGTAAGGTATAATTCTTTCATGGATACAGTAAAGGTAACTTATCTGAATTAATTTTTTGCATTAGCAACGATTTATAAAACTGTGATCTAAACTATATCATAGGGAAAAATCAAATTACTGCAAGTCTCCCTGAATCGGTGATGTCAAATCCATCCTCATCTGAGATATAACCCATATCTTTCAGTTCCCTGATATGATTGTAGGCCATACCCCTGGAGATTCCGACCTTTAAGGCAATTTTACTTACTGTCTTCTCACCTTGTTTTATATGTTCAAGAATAGCCTTTTTTGTGGGAGATATGTTGAATCCCAGTATCGGAAACTCTATCATGACATTATCTTCTTCGGTTACGTAGACAACTCTCTTGACCATGTTACTTCTGGCATAGGCCCCAAACAGCGCCCCGAAAGCCTGAGGTTTCCTTCCCCCAGACACGTTGATGACCACTTGCTTTCCCCAATCATGCTCCTTTTCAATGGCATCAGCTACATCCTGAGCAACCCTTACAGGGTCATATAGTGAAGTAATTATTTTCTGAATTTCAATAACTTTCCCAAAAGTAGTTTCAAGCATCTGTTCTGCTTGGACTTTCTTGTCCACCGCTCCGTCTTCTGTGAGAATTATCACTCTGGTTGGTGAAAGACGTGTTATGCAGACCAGTACGGGGTCGAGGGTGTATAGTGTTGTGATGAGGGTTAGATCGGGCATTGATAGGTGGGTATGTTGCAGGGTGTATATATTTGTAATCGGGGTATGTAGGGATATTTAGTTTTATGTGTGGTATTGTTTTTAGTTGCTATAGTTAAGTATATATTAAAGGTGTACAGTTATACTTTTAGTAATCATTTACGATTTGAATTATTTGATTACTTGCAGTTCATGTATTATTGCCATTAATCTATAGGAGCGGCACAAGGTTGGACGAGATGTATAAATACTGGGGCAAGGCCGAAGAATCAAGTTGGCATCCATTGCCTTATCACTGCATGGATGTTGCAGCAGTTGCTGATCAGTGGTGGAAGAACAGTTCAAGTATACGTCATAGTTTTTCCCATGAAACAGGTTTGTCTGAAGAAGAAGCTCATGCATGGATGATGTTCTTCATTGCTCTGCATGATCTTGGCAAATTTGACGTTCGGTTCCAGATGAAGGTTTTGGATTTAGCTAAAGACAGCTACAATTCAAATTTGTCCAAGAACGTAAGAACTAAGGATTATTTTCATGGGGACGAAGGATACAAGTGGTTCGTGCTTGAAAGTGCAGACTTATACTTTAAGGATGTTGATTATAAGAAACAAAGATGGCTACAGAATTGGTTTGCTTCGGTTGCAGGACATCATGGATCAATACCTACAAATGCCGAACCCAATCTTCCTCCGTTTGTTGATGAATCCATAACATCTAAAGATTGTCTTGCTCGCCAAAACTGGATACACGGATTGAATCACATTTTTTTAGAACCTGCAGGGATTACATTTGATGATATTCCTACAAAGAATCCACCAGTACTACTTGCAGGATTTTGTAGTGTTTGTGATTGGTTGGGTTCCAATAGAGAATATTTTGAATTCCAACAGAACGCATCATCATTGGAAGAGTACTTTAGTAGCAGAAAAGAAAAAGCGTTGAAAGCTTTGAGTGACTTTGGTCTTTTAGCTCACATATATACTATTGGTGGGATGAAAGCTCTTTATCCAAATTACACCCCACAAAACATACAAACATTAATCGATAGATTGCCTGTAGAACAGTCTTTAATCATAATTGAAGCTGATACTGGCAGTGGAAAAACGGAAGCTGCTTTGGCTTACGCATCCAAATTATTGGCAGATAGTTTAGCAGACAGTATTGTTTTTGCTTTGCCCACGCAAGCAACAGCAAATGCAATGTTAGAACGACTGGAAAATGTTTCTGATAAAATATTTGGAAGCAATGACAACATTATTCTGGCACATGGTAAACGGGACTCAAATGCACACTTTAGGAAAATGATTGAAAGGCACAAACAATCAGTAAGTCCCCAAGGTGATCTAGAAGCCGGAGCACAGTGTAGTGAATGGTTGTCCTCCAGTAGGAAACGTGCTTTTTTAGGACAAATTGCTGTGACTACTGTTGATCAGGTCATGCTATCGGCAATAAGACCTTTGAAGCATTTCTTTGTTCGGAGTTTTGGGATTGGTAAAGGTGTTTTGATTATTGATGAAGTCCATGCTTATGATGCTTACATGTACGGTATTTTGGAAGCAGTTATCAAGCAGCAAAAACAAGCTGGTGGCAGTGTTATTTTATTGTCTGCAACTCTTCCAGCATATCAAAAGCAATCGCTGTGTAGTGCGTGGGGCACTAATGCAGCGATAGATGAAAAGGAATATCCATTGATTCTACAGGCAACAGATAATGATGTTCATTCATTCGCATTGGAGACTAGGGATTGTGTTCAGGATAAAATTGTTGAAATCGAGTTGTGGAAGACGGATGATTGTTCAATAGCTAAAGATCAACTTGAAAGGATAGTTAAAGCAGCAGAAGAAGGAGCTAAAATCGGCATTGTTTGTAATTTAGTTGATGATGCTCAAAGATATGCACATCTTCTGGGTGAAATTACTTATGTACCTGTTGATATTTTCCACTCAAGATATCGATACTGCGACAGGATGAATAAAGAAAAAGCAGTATTGGACAATTACGATAAAAACAGTTCAGATCAGGGACGTATATTAGTTGGGACACAGGTAATAGAACAATCATTGGATATCGATTTTGATTGGATGATTTCTTTTATATGTCCGATTGATCTGCTGTTTCAACGTATGGGGAGGTTACACAGGCATTTAAAGCAACGTCCAGAGTCCTATAACAAGCCACTATGCACAGTTGTGATGCCAAATATTGGTGATGTAGATTTAATGGAAGATCCAAAGAAAATATACGGTTTGCATAATTATGTCTATAAAAACACCAGAGTTCTTTGGCGCACTCAATGCTTGTTGGAGCAAAATGATAAAATCCATTTTCCAGAAGCATATCGTGATTGGATTGAACAGGTTTATGATAAGGAGAGGTGGGATAATGAACCGGAATCATTAACCAAAGCGCATGAAGAATATGAAACAGAAGAGTGGGCAAGTAAGTGGATCTCAAAAGGATTGACTCAAGCTGATACTTTTTTTATGGATTCAGAAGGCAATGCAAATTCGCTTACACGTGAAGGAAAAATGAATCTAAGTGTTATTCCGGTAATGGACGAAAGTGGAGTTAAACACTTTTTGGACGGCTTGCCTGTTCCCAAGCCAGATGATAAGTTTGATCGTGAGCTCTTGAGCCAAAACAGCCTGGGGGTTCCAGACAGCAATTTTTGGAGGTCCGTTTTACCTCAAAGCCAAGATGGATTGCATTACTTACCTATGATGAAAACAGATAATGGATGGCGTTTTGATTATGATGGCGGTTACTTAATTTATACTCAGGACAGAGGATTGCAGAAGGTGAAACATGACGAGTTTTAATTTACTAACAGAGGATTGGATTCCAGTCCAAAAGCAAGGGCAGTTTGAAACTATCAGCCTGAAGCGTTTGCTTTGTAATGATGAGGACTGGCAGATCTGCCTGTCTCGTGATGATATGGAAATGGCTGCTTTACAACTGGTAGTTTGTATTGTGCAAGTTGTTTTCATGCCGGATGATGAAGATGATTTGTTAGATGCTTATAGCGAACCGATGAGTGAAATGGACTATGAGAAAGGAATAGTACCATTTATGGAATGGTTCGATTTACTGCATCCTGAATATCCATTCATGCAGCGTGTCGATGTGAAGGCCAGTAAAATAAAGTCTCCACAAGCGTTACTAACTGGATTGCCTGAAAAAACCAGCACATCTGCGTCATCACATAAATTTTTTAATGACATTGAAGATGTAAACACTTTGGATATGAACATTGCTACGATTGCTTTGTTCAATCGTGCATTGAACTCTCCTCCAGAAGGTGGAGGCTTTAAAGGTAGTTTGAGAGGAGGCGCACCCGCGACCACATTAATTGCTGGCAAGAGTCTAAGACAGACAATATGGTGCAATATCTTAACTAAGGAAACAGTTCAAAGAACCTATCCTGATTTTGCAGTGAACCCTGAAAATGATTTGCCAACTTGGATAGATCCAATTGTTCCAAAATCAGAATTTTACTCCTATCAAATTGGTTTTAGACGTGGTCTGTTTTGGCAGCCAGCTAAAATCAAATTAGTTGTTGGAAGTTCGAAGGTAATAGGTATTATCTCTGAAAAAATGACATATCAGTTAAGAGATGAGCCTGAGCATCGTTGGCTGCATCCACATAGTCCTAAAAAATGGAGGATAGGTAAAGATAGTCGAAAAGAAACATATCTTTCATTTACCACTACTGCACCTGCTTGGACTCAATTAACTAATATTCTGATCAAAGAGGATATGGATAAAGAAGGGCATGAACCTCCTCTAGTAATAATACAATATAGGGACATTTTTAGAGGTAAATCACTTCAACTAATTATAGGAGGTTATCGTAACAATCAAGCTAAAATAGAGCAGCGGAGGCATGAAATCATGTCTATCTCTCAAGGTTGGGATAGTAAAACTGGGCAAGAAAATATCAAGTACATCATCTCTTTAAGTTTAAGTTATAAAAGCGAATTGAGGAAAAAACTATACGGAGTAGCCAAAAAGATAGGTGGGGAGAATGGTGTAGTAGGTCTTTCAGATAGAGGACAGGATTTATTTTACCAACAATCTGAATCTTTAATTCACAGTTATATTTCTCAAATGGATTGGCAACAAGCAGACCATAAGATGTTCACTTTCAAAAAATCGTTAACCATGTTGTGTAGAAACATATTTGACCAGCTGATGTTGCCATATGAACACGATCCTAAATTTCTCAGTTCTATAGTCGTTAGCCGTGCCAGACTAAATGCATCATTAAAGGAAATAGGAGAGAATTAAATGAGTTTGTATAATCAACATAAATTGAAACGGGGAGTTTTACTATGACCTCTTTTACTGAACTTCATCAACGTTTCTGGGAAACGCTGGATAATGGACAACGTGCAGAAATAAGGCGTGCTTCAACTCCTGGTGATCTGGAATGTTTGCCAGCATTTTATCATCTTATAGGATACCAAAATCCGGGGGAAATAAAACAACTGGCACGTGTAGCTTTCCTTTTACCATTTGCTGAGAAGCATAGTGAAAATGCCAAGCCTTTAGGCAGGCAACTCAACGATGGAAAAATCAGTGAGAAACGGATTTTTCAGATTGTCCGTTCAAGCTCACCAAATGATCTGGTTCAATTGCGTCGTGCTGTGCAGCAAGCCAAACTAAAGAGCATCGATTGGGATGCATTTGGTAAAAACCTGTTCTATTGGGGAGAAAGATCAAAAAAACAACTTGTTCAAAATTTCTTTATTTATACGAAAGAGGAGGAGTAAATCATGAATGAAAAGAATTATGTCAACTACCACATTTTAATTTCGCACAGCCCATCCAATCTTAACAGGGATGACATGAACATGCAGAAAACCGCTGTATTTGGTGGCGTAAAAAGAACACGCATATCCAGTCAGAGTCTGAAGAGAGCAATGAGGCACTCTGACTATTACAAAAACAATATTGGAATGCCAAGTGAGAGAACTAGGCAATTAGGAAAATTGACTGCAAAGTATGTGGAAGCTTTGAAAGACAAGTATGATGAAAGCCTGGTCAAATCTGTTATGTCATTGATTTCTGGTGAATCAGAGATCAAGGAGAACACTCAATCTGGTGCAGTCGCAGCGTGGACTATCTCTGAAGTGGAACAATACTGTCAGTTGTATCAACAGTTACAGGAGCAATTCCCGAATGAGAAGGAATTCGAAAAGGAATGGAAAAACGCAACCGATAAAAAGAAGCTTCTGGATGATAAGACAAAAGTCAAACTGTTCCGTGAAGCACTACAAAATGGTCAGGACATTGCCTTATCCGGAAGAATGGCTACTTCAGGAATAATGACTATTGTGGATGCTTCTCTTGCAGTTGCACATGCAATCACAACACACACAGTAGATACTGACATAGATTGGTTCACAGCAGTTGATGACTTGAATCAGGAAACAGGGGAAACAGGTTCAGCTCACTTAGATACAACTGAATTTAGTTCAGGTGTATTCTATCGATATGCAAGTTTAAACCTCAGGCAGCTACAAGAAAACCTGGGTGATGTAGACCGTGAACAAGCATTGGATATTGCTGCACATGTCTTACACATGCTTGCAACTGTCGTGCCATCTGCCAAACAAAACGCTTTTGCCGCTTTTAATCTTGCAGATTTTGCACTTGTCAGTTTTAGTGATCAACCTATTTCATTAGCAAATGCTTTTGAAAATCCTGTCAAAGCAAGAGGAAATGGATTCATGGAGCCTTCTATCAACACCTTACTAGAATATCATAAAACAATCTCTAGTGCTTATGGCTTAATAGATGACAAGAAAGCTCTCTTCAGTACAAAGGAATGCAATTTAGAAACTGCAATGAGTATGGGTGCTGATTTCTCAAAGCTGAAGGAATGGTTAAAAGACAATGGAAATTAAGCTGGGATGTGAACCATGCAAGAATATTTAATAATAAAGTTGCAGGGTGCAATGCAATCCTGGGGCGGGCATTCCTTTGAAGATTATCGCCCAAGCCATATATTTCCTACTCGCAGTGCAGTTGTCGGTTTGTTAGGAGCTTGTCTGGGAATAGACAGATCCGATATTCAAAGTCGGGCAGATTTAAACGCCAGTTTTGAGCTTATTGTAAGGGCAGATCGCCGTAAGCTCAAAACAGAACAGTTTGGCAGCATCAGGGAAAAGGCATTAAGGATGCAAAAATTGACAGACTATCATACTGTCCTTGATGCCCGCAAAGTCGATGGAAGCTCACGATCTGATGCAATTATTTCTTATCGCGAATATCTGTACGATTCTGAATTCACATTAGCGTTAGGTTTTAGGGATGACGCAGTTTACACCTTGGAAAAGGTAAAGGAAGCTATTCAAAAACCATATTATACTCCAGTTCTGGGGCGTCGGTCATGTCCTATACATCGTCCTTTATTCGAAAAAATAATATCCGCTGAAAATGTCCAGCAAGCACTGGATCGGATAGAGCCAAAACAAGGCACTTTGTACAGCGAGCAAAAGATAGCAGGCTCATCACCTATGCAAATACGCGATGTTCCTATTCAAGACCCGGTGCGACAGTTTGCTACAAGAACAATATACATTTTAGGAGATGAACATGTACTTCAGTAGATGGTTGCTCAAATCCAAAAGACCGACTGATCCATATCAGCTACATAGGAAAATATGGCAATTGTTTCCAAATAAGGCAGATGATGAACGGTCCTTTTTATTTCGGATTGAAAATAAGGGACAATATTGTGAGCAGATAATATTGCTACAGTCTGAATGTCAACCTGATATCACATCAAATGAACTCTTACTGTTAAATGGTCCAAAGGAAATTGACTTTGACATAAAATCCGAAAATAGTTATCAGTTTATGTTGCGGGCAAATCCAACTAAGAAAATAAAGGATAAAAATGGAAAACCAGGAAATCAAGGCAAGGTACGAGTCCCACTTATTGAAGAAGATGAGATCGTAGCATGGTTGAAAAGACAATTATCGGACTGCGCAGAAATAGAGGATGTCAAGTTAATTCACAAAGATTTGCTTCGTTTCCATAAAAATAAAAAAGGAGACAAACACATTGGGAAAATTCAGACTGTAACGTTTCTGGGTGTTCTCACAGTTACCAATTCGGACCTATTAATCAACAAAATAATGAAGGGACTTGGTCCTGCTAAATCATTTGGTTGCGGGCTTTTAACCCTTGCTAAAACCTAATTATTACAAACATCAAGGTGAGATCATGCTTCCCAAAGTCAAACCCATTGCCATAAAAGAACGTTTCTCATTACTATTCCTTGAAAGAGGCGAACTTGATGTCATAGACGGTGCTTTCGTGCTCGTGGATAAAAATGGTGTCCGTACACAGATTCCTGTTGGTGGAATTGCCTGCCTGATGCTTGAACCAGGTTCACGAGTATCTCATGCAGCAGCTTCTCTTGCAGCACGCGTTGGTTGTTTGCTGATATGGGTAGGAGAAGCCGGTGTCAGGCTTTATTCTGCAGGACAACCCGGGGGTGCACGTGCCGATAGGTTGCTGTATCAGGCAAAGCTTGCCCTTGACGACGATCTCAGGCGGAGGGTCGTCCGGAAAATGTATGATATGAGGTTCAATGAGGTATTGCCAGATAGTTACAGTATTGAACAGATGCGTGGAATGGAAGCTGCCCGCGTAAAAAAGATGTATCAGATGTTTGCTCAACAATACGGAATTGAATGGAAGGGAAGGAGCTATGATCCAGGAGATTGGAACAGTGCTGATGTCCAGAATAGGTGTCTAAGTTCTGCAACTTCATGTATATATGGTGTGACCGAAGCTGCAGTACTTGCAGCAGGATATTCTCCGGCAGTTGGATTCATACATACTGGAAAGCCACGTTCTTTTGTTTACGATATAGCTGATTTGTTCAAATTTGAGACTGTGGTTCCAATTGCTTTTAGAATTGCATCTGAAAAACATACAAATTATGAGAGGGCTGTGAGACTTGCCTGTAGGGATGCCTTTAGAGAAACCAGATTATTGAAAAAGATCATTCCAGCAATTGAAGAGGTTCTTTCTGCAGGAGGGATTGATCTACCTGATGCACCTGAAGAATCGTGGCCTCCTGCAATTCCAAACGAAGGGAGCATTGGCGATGTTGGTCATCGTGCTTGAGAATGCACCCGACAGACTGCGTGGACGTCTGGCTTTGTGGCTATTGGAGGTCCGTGCAGGTGTTTATGTTGGCGATTATTCAGTAAAGGTAAGAGACATGATCGTCAGGAACATAAAAGCAGGTCTGGAAGATGGAAATGCAGTCATTATCTGGAACTATCCTAATGAAGCAGGATATGATTTTATTACAATGGGTGAAAACCGCCGGATTCCCAGAGAAATGGATGGGGTTAATTTAATATCTTTTTTACCTGATAATAAATAATCAGGTCTTATTATGTTTATTGGTTTCACTGATGCAGAGGTCAAACATAAGGATGTCTCACTCAAATACAATAAAACCTTAACAATGATGGAATACGGAAGCCTATTTCTTTATTGATTACATAAAAGACGCACAGAGTTCCCCACACACGTGGGGATGAACCGCCAGGTTCATAAATTAGGACTAAACGATTTAAGAGTTCCCCACACACGTGGGGATGAACCGCAACGCGCGGCGCGGAAGGAGATGATTAATAAGAGTTCCCCACACACGTGGGGATGAACCACATAATACACAATAATCAGTATCTCTAAATTCGAGTTCCCCACACACGTGGGGATGAACCTAGATATTCTGGAGATCGAGTATACAAACATTCGAGTTCCCCACACACGTGGGGATGAACCGCTTCTTTACAGGGTGTCTAGGTAACAGTAGTTGAGTTCCCCACACACGTGGGGATGAACCGTGACCAGGCATATGCTGTAAGCGTTGTGGCGCGAGTTCCCCACACACGTGGGGATGAACCGGTGATTGGGGCTTACCTGCCAGTGATTTTGAGGAGTTCCCCACACACGTGGGGATGAACCGAAAATACTATTAGGAGATTAAATAATGTCAGTGAGTTCCCCACACACGTGGGGATGAACCGAATACCGTCTAGTTAATACGTTTGACGAAATTGAGTTCCCCACACACGTGGGGATGAACCGTATCCATTCAAAAGGTTTGTTATATATATTATGAGTTCCCCACACACGTGGGGATGAACCGTATCGTAACTATCTCCAAACCCTTTATTAAAAGAGTTCCCCACACACGTGGGGATGAACCCTGAGTCTCTTCCTGAGTCTCTTCCTGAGTCTCGAGTTCCCCACACACGTGGGGATGAACCGTCTGTATATATTCTTCCAAGTTCTGAATTAATGAGTTCCCCACACACGTGGGGATGAACCGCCATTTCTCGTAACCTGCATTACTAGTTTCAGGAGTTCCCCACACACGTGGGGATGAACCGCAAGAAATTATCTACATGATTATGTCTCACAGGAGTTCCCCACACACGTGGGGATGAACCGCATTATCTATTACACACAAAAGAAATGGAATAGAGTTCCCCACACACGTGGGGATGAACCGATAAAATTTCGCTATTTAGTCTATATGCGGCAGAGTTCCCCACACACGTGGGGATGAACCGTGCTCCGATAGCGTAATAAATCGCTAATAATTGAGTTCCCCACACACGTGGGGATGAACCGGTATTTTTGATGGAATAAAAACAATATTTTATGAGTTCCCCACACACGTGGGGATGAACCGCCAGTTTCGAATATCTGACATATCAGGGTCTTGAGTTCCCCACACACGTGGGGATGAACCGATATTGCAGATGACAGCGAAAAACATAGATTAGAGTTCCCCACACACGTGGGGATGAACCGGAGTAGATTTAAATGATACACATAGGGTTAAAGAGTTCCCCACACACGTGGGGATGAACCGGTTTTAATATTAAACCTGCAAAACTGGAATTAGAGTTCCCCACACACGTGGGGATGAACCGTTGCGGAGATCATGGATAAAATTCTTGACAAAGAGTTCCCCACACACGTGGGGATGAACCGGTCAAGGCCGATAGATTCAACGAACATACCCGGAGTTCCCCACACACGTGGGGATGAACCGGCTCCCCCCTCTGGGGGGGCGCGGGGGGCTATGAGTTCCCCACACACGTGGGGATGAACCGAACATACGTTATTTCCCGGATAAAAAAATGAGAGTTCCCCACACACGTGGGGATGAACCGAATAATATCTGTAATATGGTCAGGAAGTGAATGAGTTCCCCACACACGTGGGGATGAACCGCTCGCTATCAGCTTCCTTAAGCGCATTACCGGAGAGTTCCCCACACACGTGGGGATGAACCGGGAGAAATGGTATATGGTGGCACGGGATAAGTGAGTTCCCCACACACGTGGGGATGAACCGCATTTTCATAACGTTCTCAACACCACCGAGCGGAGTTCCCCACACACGTGGGGATGAACCGAAATATATACAGGAGCATATGTGATGAGGCGAGAGTTCCCCACACACGTGGGGATGAACCGTTACTCTCCAGTTTGGTTTTGATGAGTATGTCGAGTTCCCCACACACGTGGGGATGAACCGTCAGAAACGCGTACACGAGAGCTATTGTAAAAGAGTTCCCCACACACGTGGGGATGAACCGCGAGTATCGACGCGCAATACAAAATTCAGTAAGAGTTCCCCACACACGTGGGGATGAACCGTGTGGGGACTGTTGCTACGTGTAGTGCTTTTTGAGTTCCCCACACACGTGGGGATGAACCGTTTTCTTCGAGGAACCCGGAAAAATCACTACCGAGTTCCCCACACACGTGGGGATGAACCGCTGTAGACGCAGCCACCTTGAATAATGAGGCGGAGTTCCCCACACACGTGGGGATGAACCGCAGTTGCGGAGGGGGTTGCGAGTCTCAATAGTGAGTTCCCCACACACGTGGGGATGAACCGACCATTACTAAACTTAGTATTCCTAGTAACTCGAGTTCCCCACACACGTGGGGATGAACCGGTACTGCGTAGAATTAGGATAGATGATGTTGAGAGTTCCCCACACACGTGGGGATGAACCGCTGATCGCAGGCGTTCAGGAGGCAAAAAAGAGGAGTTCCCCACACACGTGGGGATGAACCGCCACACAGTCAATTCACTCATTGCAATTGTATGAGTTCCCCACACACGTGGGGATGAACCGATATTATTGAGGCAGGTGTATTAATGATAGATGAGTTCCCCACACACGTGGGGATGAACCGCTTGTAAAGACGTGCCAGTACACGCTTTTTATGAGTTCCCCACACACGTGGGGATGAACCGGATATGGAGATAGTTACGATACTTACGCTTTCGAGTTCCCCACACACGTGGGGATGAACCGTTATCAATATCATTCAAAATATGTGTATAGTTGAGTTCCCCACACACGTGGGGATGAACCGAAAACGAGATAAAAATGCCTTCAAAATCTCAAGAGTTCCCCACACACGTGGGGATGAACCGATTGCCTATGCTCTTCTTATGTTGAGCTGTTTGAGTTCCCCACACACGTGGGGATGAACCGTGCCTGTTCAATAGTCCAGGCCTTGCCCTTCAGAGTTCCCCACACACGTGGGGATGAACCGAACACATGAACCCAAAGGAACCCCCCGATAACGGAGTTCCCCACACACGTGGGGATGAACCGACTCTTGAACAGATTTCTGGTCTCTGCGGAAAGAGTTCCCCACACACGTGGGGATGAACCGTCTATTTCCGGTTTAGTTAAAATTTGACATCTGAGTTCCCCACACACGTGGGGATGAACCGTTTTTCACCTTTGTTAATAATATCAATTTCGTGAGTTCCCCACACACGTGGGGATGAACCGGCACTAGTTGATAGTTCTATATCGACGGAATAGAGTTCCCCACACACGTGGGGATGAACCGTCGGTATAAATCTTTCAGCACCTTTCATTCTTGAGTTCCCCACACACGTGGGGATGAACCGGCGTTAGAGTTTTCCAGCCATCTTTTGCTCTTGAGTTCCCCACACACGTGGGGATGAACCGGATCAGCAGGTAAACCCGCAATACCGTAAGCCGAGTTCCCCACACACGTGGGGATGAACCGCAATTGCCGCGGGTGGTACTCTTGAACCATCTGAGTTCCCCACACACGTGGGGATGAACCGAGCATTGGAAAAATACACAACAGAGAGATAGAGAGTTCCCCACACACGTGGGGATGAACCGAAAATAGATGAACTGATAGATGAATATAGAATGAGTTCCCCACACACGTGGGGATGAACCGGACAAACCGCATGGGATTTATGGACCATGAACGAGTTCCCCACACACGTGGGGATGAACCGGATCCGGAGAATGAATATGATCTCCCGACACAGAGTTCCCCACACACGTGGGGATGAACCGTGATTCATTCACAGTTGCTGCAGACCCGGCACGAGTTCCCCACACACGTGGGGATGAACCGCCTATAGATCCTTTAACAGCAGGAAAACAAAGGAGTTCCCCACACACGTGGGGATGAACCGCTTTTTTATTACCCATGGTAATTATATGCAAGGAGTTCCCCACACACGTGGGGATGAACCGTACTAACAAACAATGCAAACCGCCAAAAGATCGAGTTCCCCACACACGTGGGGATGAACCGCAACAGCACACAAAAGAACAACATACGAGCAAGAGTTCCCCACACACGTGGGGATGAACCGTTTCATCTGCACAAGCTAAAGGAGGAAAACAGGAGTTCCCCACACACGTGGGGATGAACCGCAGAACTACTTGGTGTTCGCTCAGCAGCAAGAGAGTTCCCCACACACGTGGGGATGAACCGTTTACGGGCTGTTGCTCCAAATCCTTCGTATGGAGTTCCCCACACACGTGGGGATGAACCGTTGTTCCATCTATGTCAAGCCAGTTGTTTGCGTGAGTTCCCCACACACGTGGGGATGAACCGGATTATGGTCTTTCTTTGTATGGAGAAGAGGCGAGTTCCCCACACACGTGGGGATGAACCTGTCGAAAGAAACTCTTGATAAAATTGGATTATGAGTTCCCCACACACGTGGGGATGAACCGGTACTTTCCTTCAGGCAACCTATTGCTTCTATGAAAAATATCATATACCTGCTGCGCCCTAAAAATATCGATACATGCCGGACGGGAAAGAAAAAGCAATATCTGTATATCCTCTTCTGATGGTGAACTTTATCGGCACCATGGGGATAAGTCTAGTTCTTCCTTTCCTTATTTTTCTGGTGGAAAGATTCGGCGGGAACGCCCTTGTATACGGACTTCTCTCTTCAATGTATCCTTTTTTCCAGTTGATAGGTTCACCTCTTCTTGGAAAATGGTCAGATATTTACGGCAGGAAAAAAATCCTTTTTGTCAGCCAGGCAGGAACTTTGTTCTCCTGGATTCTGTTCTTTATAGCTCTCTTTGTGCCCGTAACAATACTGGTCAATATCGACTCTGATATTCTCGGTAAATTCATGGTTACCCTACCGCTGTTAATGCTCTTCATTGCACGGGGGCTGGACGGCCTGACCGGTGGCAACGTTTCAGTATCAAATGCGTATGTCGCCGATATTAGTAATGATGGTAACAGAAGCAAAAATTTCGGTAAGCTCTCAATTTCCACAAATCTTGGTTTTATTGTGGGGCCGGCACTTGCAGGAATTCTGAGCGCAACAGTCTATGGTGAAGCCCTCCCGGTACTGGCTGCTATTCTGATCGCCTTTGTCGGAACTGTTATGATAGCATTGTACATTCCTGATACCTGCAGCAACAAAGCAGATACCGTTATGTTAAACGTTTGTCCATATCCAAAAAGCGGTCGCATGGCCGGTGAAAAACACAAAAATAGTATAAGGGATGTCTGGAAAATACCCGCTCTCCGTTTGATGTTCATTATTTATTTCCTGCTCTTTCTGGGTTTCAACACTTTTTACACAGCATTCCCGGTTCATGCTGCAAATTATCTTCAGTGGAGTATTGCAGAACTTGGCATATTTTTTTCATTCCTGAGCATCGTGCTTGTAATTGTTGAAGGGCCCGTACTTTCATACGTGTCTAAAAGATCAAGGGATTCCTCAATGATAATTGGTGGAAGTTTCATCCTCGGCCTGAACTTTGTGGTGCTGGCATTAGGGAACACGTTCTTCACATATATGGCAGCAGTATTGCTTGCTCTTGGTAATGGTCTGATGTGGCCTTCGATACAATCAATGCTTGCCAGGCTTGCAGGAAATGATGACCAGGGTCTGGTTCAGGGCCTGTCGGGCAGTGTCATGAGCTTTGCAGCTATTTTTGGTCTGATTGGTGGGGGTCTGATTTACGAACTTGCCGGAAGATGGTCTTTCCTTTTAACTGCAGCTATAATTGCCTGTGTGTTTGTTCTATCCATGCGCCTGCGTTCATTTGACGCAACTGGCAGTCAGGAGTAGAATAAAAAAGGAAATGAAAAAAGAAGTTAATGCTTACCTGAGCATGTATTTCACATCATAACTGTTGGCAGGGTATGCATACATTTCTTCTCTTACCTGTGAAAGCGTGAGTCCTGCTTTTATTGCCAGCGTAAAAATGTTAATGACATCATCTGCCCCGGGTCCTATCAGGTGTGCACCGACTATCTTTTCCGTATCCTTCTCGATGATAACCTTGGAAGCAGAGTATCCCAGATTTGTCCTCCTTGCAGAATAGAATTTGCTGAGGTCGCTGGAGATTATTTTATGCTTGTCTGTTGCATCCTTTTCAAGCAATCCTACTGCTGCAAGTGTGGGAATGGTAAATACTGCGGATGCGATTCCTGAATAGTCTACTGTGTGTTTGTTACCTTCAATGATATTGGATGCCAGCACGTTTGCCTGCAGGCTGGCTGTTGGAGTTAGTGCAGGTCCGGGTAATATACAATCGCCAGCAGCATACACCGCAGGATTTGAAACGCTTTGCAGGTATTCGTTCACTGCAATTGCGCCGTGTTCGATAGTCAGTCCGCCTTTTTCAGCTTCAAGTCCCTCGATGTCAGGCACTCTTCCAAGCCCGTGAACCACCATGTTGCACTCATGGCTGGTTTCTTTTTCGGACTTGCTGTCATGGGTGATAAGTTCAAGTTCGGAACCTGTGGTATCTGATGCTCTGTTGTCATCCTGCTTTCTGATCTCCCTGAGTTCCTGTCCTGTTATTACTTTGATACCGGCTTTTTCCGATGCTTCCACAAGTATGTGGACAAGGGCGGGGTCAAAGTTCTTGAGAAGATTTTCGCCTCTGTGGATTATGGTCACCTCAGCGCCAGCTCTAGCAGCAATATGAGCAAATTCAAATGAGATGTATCCTCCGCCTGCAAAAATAATCTTTTCAGGTAATTCCTTCAGGTCCAGAAACCCATCACTTGTGGTGAGATAATCAGCACCAGGTATGTTTATCTTTCTTGAAGTTGCACCTATTGCCAGTAATATATACTTCGCAGATATGAGTTCATTTCCAGCACGCAGGGTATTAGGATCATGGAAGCTCACCATACCATGATATGTATCAATGCCTGCTTTTTTGAAAGCCGCTTCTTTGGGGTCAGTGAATGAATGGACAAGATGATCTTTGAAGCTGATTAAATCTGCCCATTCAAGTTCCGGATTGCAGTTGACGCCTTTGCCCTGCATACGTCTTCCGCCATCAACAATCTCAGCAGCACCACTGAGTATCTTCTTTGGGATACAGCCGTGGAATGCACATATGCCTCCAAAACCTGTTTTATCTGCAATGGCTACTTTCATTCCCGCAGCATTGAGTTTGTATGCAAGTGAAGAACCTGCAACTCCGGTACCAACTATAAAAGCATCGTAATCCATGTCATATCATGACTCCGGTAAATAATCTCTCTAAAACAGACTCATATAAGATTGTAATTTTCCCGTCATGCACTTTTATTTTGTGAAAAATTATGTGAAAACAAATATGAGTACAAAACACAGGGTAAATCAGTTTGGGGAATTTTCATCACACTGTATTGTAATTATACTGTCAACGGAGATGTGGGAATAGCGGTCTTCAGTGATCTCAAGGGTCAGGACACCGTCACTGCATGCCTTGGCATTTCCGCGGAATTTGAGAATGCCACCACAATATACTATAACATCTTTTCCAATGAAATGTCCGGCAATAAATGGTTGTAGTTTTAACATGTCTCCCATCACAATCCCCTGTAAATATAAATTATATTGACACGGTTAATATAAGTATTGATTACTGGTTTTTATATAAGCTGAGCATGTACTTTTCCTCTCCCAAAAGAATGAAATAGTTCCCAAAGAATAAATAGTGCGACTTCCATCTACGTAGCAAAGCGGTGAGTACCTATGGCTGATAAAAGAAAAAAGCGAGGTTTTTTTGATGATATCTTCAGTGAAGGCAGTTTTACAGACATAGAAGATATCATAGATCAGATGATGGAGAAATTCGGTCTTAACTTCGAAGATTTTGAAAAGCAGCCGTTCTTTTATGGTTTCTCAGTGTCCCGTCATCCGGGAGAGGAACCTGAGATTCGGGAATTCGGAAATATCTTCTCTGATGGGGACGATGAGGACGACGACGAATCAATAATACAGCAGTTCAGGGTAAATGAAAGAAAACCCCTAATGGATGTATTTGAAATCGATGACAAAGTACACGTCATGATCGAGCTTCAGGGTGTTGAGAAAGAGGACATAGATCTTAACGTCACCGAGAAATCACTTGAACTCATCGCAGAAAATGAAGAAATGATGTATGAGGAAAGTATTGATCTTCCTTCCAGTGTTGATCCGGATTCTGCAAAAGCAAGATATCATAATGGTGTACTTGAGATAATTATGGACATGAAAGAGCTTGGTGTTGCCCACTCTGTACATATCGATTAGAGCCATCCGGTTTTAATTGCTTTTTTCATATATCGTGGCCAAAATGTATATATGAGCTTCGCATATACCTTATTTGGTATGTGGAATTACAAGTGGGATCTAAATGTCTGCTAGTACGGGAAATGTAGCTGGCTCTGTCCTGCCGTTGATGTTGCAGAACGCTGGCCAGGATTTGTTCACCAGATTAAATATAGGGATAATTTATCTTGATGAACACAACAGGTTGCTCTGCTCCAATAAGGTAGTACGTGACCTGACGGGCTTTGTGGCCGAAGAACTTTTTGATGAAAACTATGGTGAGCTTTGTTGTGATTCTCATTACAATAATAACTCTCTTTCCGAATTCTTTTTATCAACGCGACCTTTGTATGAAGAAAGGTCCTGTAAGTTCCGGATAACTGACAAAAAAGGTAATTTCAGATACCTGTTATGCGATGTATTCCCTTTTCCTGACAATTGTAAAAGCAAGGGGGGAAAAATATGCATTTTAAGGGCTGATGCAATACATGGCCCTGATGAAAATGACTTTTCTTCTGAAGAACACAATGATGAGCACAAAATTGAAAATATGTACCTTCGGGAAAAAGTGCTTTCAAAACTCGGGGAAAAAACCCTATCATGCAGTAATATTAATTCACTGATGGATTATGCACTAAAACTGGTAGCAAAAGCACTGGATGTAAAATATTCTCTTATTATGGAGAGACTTCAGGACGGCCAATTCCTGCTGAGGTATGGATACGGTCTGAGTGAATGGTGCATAGGTTCTGCACTGGTAGAAAAGGAAACGGGATCTCCATCAGGATATACGGCTTTTACCGGCAGTTCGCTGGTTGTAGAGGATATGCGTACAGAAGAGCGTTTCTTTGTACCGCGTTTCCTTCATGAACATAATATTGTTAGCGGTGTCGCTGTTATCATTGGTGACAGGAAAGATATGTATGGTGTGATGTGCATCTACACGGATAATCAAAGGAAATTTACCGAACATGATGTTAATTTCCTTCAGTCAATTGCTAATATTCTTGCCGAAAAAATCAAACTCCGGGATTCTTTTAAGTCACTGGAACTTTACAGGAACCTGATAAACCAGTCCAGTGATTACATAATGGTGCTCAATGCCGTGACAAAAAAGTTCATCTATGTCAGTAATAAGGTATTTCATGATCTTGGCTTCACGGAAGCTGAGATACTGGGACAGGATATCTTTGATCCCGGTTGCTTTATAAACGGGCATGATATGCATGAACATATCGGTAACATGGCTGAAGATGACGATATTGTGGTTGAATTCAAATTAATGGCAAAGGATGGTTCGTTAATTCCTGTCGAGATAAGTTTCTCATTTGTTGAGGACGCAGGCACTACTTATATAGTGTTAATCGGCCGTGATATAAGTGAACGCCACATACTGGAACTCGCAATAAAGGAACGCGCAAGACAGCTTGAATACTCCAATGAGATCAAGAATCTGTTTGCGGATATCACAAGTCATGACCTGATCAACTCTATTTCTTTAATTGAAGGATTTTCAGGCTATCTTAAGGATATGGAAACCGATGAGGAAAAAAAGCATCTCTTAGGGCATATTGTAAGTAGCACGGCCAGATTGAAGAAGACGATAGATTCGGCTACTGTATTTGCCAGGCTCAACAGTACATCAGACATGAGTACTGAGGAGATTGATCTTCTTTTAATGTATTATGGTGCTCTTGAGAGAATTCTGGAAAAAATATCTGAGAAAGGTATAAACGTTAAGCTCGATTCACCCAGGCAGTGCAATGCACTTGTAAATCCGATAATTGAGGAAGTATTCTATAACCTGCTTTCAAACGCGATCAAATATTCTCCGCAAGGCGGCACAATAATAGTGAACATAGCACCCGAAGACAGCAAATGGAAAGTCAGCATTTCCGATGAAGGCCCGGGTATCTCCGATGAGGACAAGAAAAAGATATTTGGCAGATTCAGAAGAGCTGACGCTTCACATGTAAGTGGACATGGTCTGGGACTTGCAATCGCCCGCATGGCATTGAAATGCCATGGTGAGGAGATTTATGTTGAAGACAATGGCACCGGTGTTGGTACTACTTTTTGTTTTACTGTCCAGGCTGCTGGCATGTCCGAGTCATAACTTTAATTAGGAATTGCGGGGATAATTTAAACCTCATAATTTGTTTTTGAATGGTGCCTGTAACATGTCATTACCATAAGTAATATATAGGTACCAAAAAATTACTGTTATGCTTTAGAGGTATATGGAATGGTTAAGAAAACAATTCATGAGATCAATAGCAAGATCAGAGATGGAAGTGTCAATGTGGTCACTGCCGAGGAAATGGTTCACATTGTGGGTGAACTTGGCGCAGAAGAGGCTGCAAAAGAAGTTGATGTTGTAACTACCGGAACTTTTGGTGCTATGTGTTCATCGGGCGTCTGGCTGAACTTCGGACACTCAGAACCCCCTATCAAGATGCAGAAAGTCTTCCTCAATGATGTGGAGGCATATACCGGTGTTGCGGCAGTTGATGCTTTCATAGGTGCAACGCAGATCTCTGAAACCCTTGGCATGGATTACGGCGGTGCCCATGTAATTGAAGACCTGATAAGAGGCAAGTCCGTGCATCTTCATGCAATGTCCCATGGGACAGACTGTTATCCCCGGAAGGTTCTTGACACAACACTTTCCCTTGATGACATGAACCAGGCCATTATGATGAACCCCCGCAATGCATATCAGAAATACAATTCTGCGACAAACAGTACCAAGAGCACAATACACACTTACATGGGGTCTTTACTTCCATCCTTTGGAAATGTCACTTACTCAGGAGCCGGTGTTCTTTCACCATTATCAAATGACCCGGATTACATGACCATTGGTACAGGCACAAGGATATTCCTTGGAGGTGCACAGGGTTACATAGTCGGACAGGGAACCCAGCATTCTTCAGGCGGAGGATTTGGTACGCTAATGGTTCAGGGTGACCTCAAGAATATGAGCACGGATTATATCAGGGCTGCAAATTTCACAGGTTACGGCACTTCACTTTATGTTGGCATGGGTGTACCTATTCCAATACTCAATGAGCAGATAGCCCAGGCAACTGCAGTAACTGATGCAGGTGTAACCACTCAAATACTTGATTATGGAATACCCAGCAGGGACAGGCCGGCAATACGTGATGTGACCTATGAAGAATTACGAAGCGGTTTTGTGGATATTGATGGCAGGGAAGTGCCGACTTCATCTCTTTCAAGTTTCAAGAAATCCAGAATAATTGCAAATGAACTTAAAGGTTGGATATCAAGAGGTGAGTTCTTTGTATCCATGCCTGTTGAGAGGATTCCAAAAGACGTATCGGCAAAGCCAATGAAGCAGACAGAAGGCATTGCGCTTGTTTCCGATATTATGGCTGTTAGTGTGGTGACCATAAACAAGGATGCCAGTGTGTATGACGCAGCGAAGATTATACAGGATACTTCATTTAACCATCTTCCTGTGCTGAATAGTGATAAGACTCTGGCGGGAATAATTACTGCATGGGATATTGCAAAGGCAGTTTCCCTGAACAAGTTCGATCTTGTGGGAGAAATAATGACTCGCAAGGTCATAACTGCAAATGCCGATGAGAGGGTAGCGGTGGTTGCCAGGCGACTTGACCAGAATGAAGTTTCTGCCATGCCGGTCATTAATAAAGACAGGCATATCATAGGCATGATTACCAGTGATGATATAAGCAAGCTGTATGCCAGGAGGTCATAGATTTGAAGATCAAGATCAATATTTCAAGTGACATACTCACAAAACCTATTATGGCTGAATCGATAGTTGAGACCGGCGTACTTCTGAACATCTCACAGGCACATTTTGACCGTTCACATGGTGAAGTGGTTGCAGATGTGGATGCAGAGAAATTCGAGCCAATATGCAAATCCCTGACAAACAGGGGTGCAGTGGTCACAAAACTGGATACGCCTATAAAGTGGGATGAGAATGAATGTGTTGAGTGCAGTGCCTGTGTTTCAGTCTGTCCAACCAAGGTTTTCTCCCTGGATGATGATTTCAGCCTGCAGGTGGACGAGACTAAATGTATCCAGTGTGCAACATGTGTTGACATGTGCCCACATAATGCGCTATCCCTTGGAAATAGCAAGTGATGCATTACCTTTTTTTCTAATTTTTCAATTCCGGATGCAGTATCATGAAGGAGTATTTCAGGCTGAAGGAGACCATTGTCACAATTCAGGCAGACTCTGAATTTTATATTGAAGCCGCCCGGGAATCAATCAGGAAAAACCGCAGGGAACTCGAATTATATATTGCTTACGACCCTTTTTTCCAGAGTACCCTTGAACCTTATGATTGCAATGGTGATTTTCCTGAGCTTGTCAGGAGAATGATAAATGCCGGAAATGCCATGGATATCGGACCTATGAGTGCTGTGGCGGGTACTATCTCTGCCCTTGCGGTGGAGGCCATGGTTGATGCCGGGGCAAAGTTTGCGATTGTGGACAATGGCGGTGACATCGCTATTATCAACGACAGGCCGGTGCTTATGGGAATTTATGCAGGGAATTCTCCGCTGAAGAACCTTGGCTTTGTAATGGAACCACGTGATTCTATTACCGGAGTATGTACTTCCTCAGGCAGTGTCGGTCCTTCCATAAGTTTTGGAATGGCAGATGCAGCTGTGGTTTTTTCGGATGATGTGTCTCTGGCCGATGCTGCGGCCACAGCTCTTGGAAATGCAACAGATATAGGAAGAGAGGCAGTTGAAGATTCCTTTGACGTTGTAAAAATTGTTGACGGAATAAAAGGAGCCATTGTAATTCAGGGTGAGTTCATGGGTTTCTGGGGAGATGTGCCTGACATTCAGAGGGCTGATGTGAAACACGAGTGCATCACTAAAGGCTGAGATTCTTTTAGGTTATTTTTCGGAACAAAAATCTTTTATTGTTCTGCTCCAATCCTGAATCTGTTTATTTTCCTTAATGCGCATGTAGTTTGCGCGGACGATGAGAAGTATGTTATCTGAAAAAGTTGCAAATATTCCTCCGTTTTATGTTATGGAGGTACTGGAACGGGCACAACAGCTTGAAGAAGAGGGTAGGAGCATAATCCACCTTGAGATAGGTGAACCTGATTTTCCGACAGCTTTGCACATATGTGATGCTGCTAAGGCTGCAATGTGTGCAGGTAATACAAAATATACTCACAGTCAGGGACTTATAGAACTGCGGCAGTCTATTGCAAAGAGCTATAAGGACAGGTTCGATGTGGATATCGGTCCTGGCCAGATAATCGTCACTTCAGGTACAAGTCCTGCAATGCTTTTACTTTTCCTTGCGCTCATCGACCAGGGCGATGAGATCATCATGTCAAATCCTCATTATGCATGTTACCCGAATTTTGTGACAACAGCAGGCGGGGTGCCGGATTTCATTTACACCAATGAGGACAACGGTTTCATGTTACAGCCGGATGAACTTGCCGCACATATCAATCCTAAAACAAAAGCAATCCTTATCAATTCTCCATCCAATCCAACCGGTCAGGTGTTGCCCGCAGAGACTCTGAAGGGAATTGCACAGGTTGCAGGAGACGTTCCTATCATATCTGATGAGATATATCAGGGACTTGTTTACGAAGGCGAGGATCATACTATATTAGAGTACACTGACAATGCCTTTGTTCTCAATGGTTTTTCCAAGCTCTATGCAATGACCGGCTGGAGACTTGGCTACCTGATCGCACCGAAACAGTATGCCAGGACTTTACAAAAGGTCCAGCAGAATCTTTTCATTTCCACAAATGCCTTTGTCCAGCACGCAGGTGTTGCTGCTCTTGAAGGACCCCAGGAGCAGACACAGGAAATGGTGAATACATATAATGAGAGGCGTCTCTATCTTATCAAAAGGCTAAGAGACATTGGTTTTGGCATAAGGACTGAACCGAAAGGCGCTTACTACGTACTTGCAGATGCCCGTAAATTTGGTTATGATTCACTTGTATTGAGCAGGCAGATACTGGAGGACATCGGGGTTGCAGTCACTCCCGGGATTGATTTTGGTCTGGGTGCGGAAGGCCATTTGCGTTTTTCTTACGCAAACAGTCTTGAGAATATAAAAGAAGGTATGGACAGGCTGGAGAAGTATCTGAAGAAAGAGTGATTTAAAAACACCATTCTTCTGAATTTATATTCGCACTTATTAGCTTATTTTTATATTACCTATTTTTTGTAGGCAAAAGTAGTAAACTTAAAATAGTACCTGTTGCATACAAAAATATAACCTACAATTATTAGATTGGTGAGCAAACCGTTTACCAGATCTATGAAAGGTGGTTTTTGAAATGACAACTGAGAGAACTGAAGATTATCTGAAGGTCATCGAAAAGATAATCGAAAGAAAAGGCTATGCACAGGTCAAGGATGTTTCAAGGGAGCTTGATATAAGTTCTCCAAGTGTCACCGGAATGTTCAAGAAACTTACCAAGATGGGTTACATCAATTATGAAAAATACGGCGGTGTCACGCTTACTCCTGACGGGGAAAAGATAGCAAAGTGTACCATGGAAAAACATGGTGTTATTAAGGATTTCTTGCTAATTCTTGGTCTTGATATGGAAATTGCAGATCAGGATGCCTGTAAGATAGAACATGTACTTGCACCGGAAACATTTAAAACGCTCACTAAGTTCGTTGAATTTATGAATATGAAGGATGAATGGCCAAACTGGCTGGATCATTTTAATTATTATTGTGAAACAGGCGAGTATATTGATTGCGATCCATCTTCAAAGGATAAATGTCCGATTCATGGTGAGAGTCATAGTAAACAGTAGCTTACAATAGATTTCTATTGAAATATCCTTATTACTCCTTTTTTTGTTATAGTTCACAAGCAAATACTAACAGTTGTAACTATAAATGCGAATATCTTTTGTTTTTGTATGCGAAAACAAATTAGGCAATGCGAAATTGCTATATATAACAAACTGGTTAGAGCTACCATTAAATAGGACAGGGAACGACTTGAGCGAAGATCAGGAAACCACACTGGACACACTGAAACCCGGAGAGAAAGCCAGGATTTCAAAAGTAAGGGTCAAAGGTACTGCAAGGCGAAAACTCATGGATATGGGAATGGTCGCAGGAACTGAAATCGAACTTGTCAGGAACGCTCCTCTTGGAGACCCTATGGATTACAACATAAAGGGCTACCACCTGTCTATCCGCAAAGAAGAAGCAAAACAGATATTTATTACTAGGCTATGAACAGGCTGTTTTCCAAACCTTTTAGATATTTTGTAAACTATAATTATAGTATAACTGTTCCTGAGGATAGTCCATGGATGGCAGTAAGATAAAGATAGCACTAACAGGAAACCCTAATGTCGGAAAAACCACTCTTTTTAATGCGCTGACGGGTTCCAGGCAACATGTGGGCAACTGGCCTGGCGTTACTGTCGAAAAAAAGAGCGGCATGGTCTCTTACAAAGGTTATGATATTGAGGTCATAGATCTGCCAGGTACGTACAGTCTTACTGCCTATTCCATGGATGAGATAGTTGCCCGTGATTTTATTATTGAGGAAAAACCGGATATTGTCATTCAGGTTGTGGATGCATCCAACCTTGAAAGAAATCTCTATCTGACCACCCAGCTCATGGAGCTTGGCTCTGAGATACTCGTTGTACTCAACATGTGTGACATTGCAGAAGAAAGAGGCGACCGCATTTATGTAGATAAGATGGAAGAGCTTCTTGCAACTCCTGTGATAAGGACCGTTGCCAGCCAGAAAAAAGGTATATGCGATTTGCTGGATAGGGTTATCGAGCAAAAAGAGGTCAGACAATATCATGGTCATGAGATAGGTTATGGCACTGAGATCGAAGACAAGATTCTTGAGATTGAAAAAGTGCTTGCTGAGGACGAAGCACGGGACACCAGATATCCACTCAGGTGGTTAAGTATACGCCTTCTGGAAGGCGACAGTAATGTCCGGGAGAAAATCTCAAAAAGCCCGGTCTATGATCGGGTTATACAGGTAATAGATTCTATTGATAAGGAAGAGTTTGAGGCTGAAATAGCTGACAAGCGCTATCTTGCAATTAATACGGTTTTCCCTCAGATGTGTACAAGGGCTTATGACAGACTTACAAAATCCGATATGATCGACAGAGTTCTTACCAATAAGTACCTTGGAATTCCAATATTTCTTGCGCTTATGTGGGGTGCGTTCGAGCTGACATTTGCCTTTGCAACTCCTTTCATGGACATGATCGACCTTGCAACAACGTGGTTTGCGGATTATGTTTCATCAAGTCTTCAACCTGCATGGCTGGCATCCCTTGTAGGTGACGGTATAATTGGTGGTGTGGGTGCTGTACTTGTGTTTGTGCCCAATATCTTCATATTGTTCTTCCTGCTGTCGCTACTGGAAGGAAGCGGCTATCTTGCCAGAGCAGCGTTTATCATGGACAAGCTCATGTATAAGATAGGCATGCACGGCAAGTCATTCATCCCTATGCTCATGGGATTTGGGTGCAACGTGCCTGCCATAATGGCCGCAAGAAGCATTGAGGATGAAAAGGACAGGCTTATCACTATATTAGTAGTGCCATTCGTTTCATGCGGGGCCAGGTTACCTATATATGTATTGTTTGCAGGAGCTTTCTTTGGCAGGCAGGCGGGAACTGTAATATTTGGAATGTATGTGCTGGGAATAATCATTGCGATAATATCTGCAAAGTTACTCCGGGCAACAGTTGTCAGGGGGAAACCTGCACCATTTATCATGGAGCTTCCACCTTATAGGGTCCCAACCCTTAAAACCAGTTTTATTCATATGTGGGACAACGGTTTCATGTATATCAAGAAAGCCGGCACTATAATATTAGTAGGTGTCGTGGTCATCTGGGCACTGGCATCATTTCCATGGGGTGTGCAGTATGGAAGCGAGGACAGTTATGTAGGCTCCCTTGGTCATGCGGTGGAACCTATTCTTAAACCACTGGGCTTTGACTGGAAGATATCGGTTGCCCTGATATTCGGACTGGTTGCCAAGGAGATCGTTGTTGCATCCATGGGTGTACTTTACGGTTCAGGTGATAATTCGGATATGCTGAGTGACAGGTTGCTGGCCGATTCAGGCTTGAATGCATTGAATTCTCTCAGTCTTATGGCTTTCAGTCTGCTGTATATGCCATGTGTGGCAACAGTAGGGGTTATCAGGAAAGAAACAGGCTCATGGAAGTGGACAATATTTGCGATATTTTATGGAATCATTGTGGCGTGGATCACAGCATTTGTAATATACCAGGGAGGTGTCCTGCTTGGATATTAGTGTAGCAGCAGAAGAAAAACCGGATACAAGGATACCTATGGTCTTTTCACTTGTCTGTGGTTCTATATATATTATACTGGGATTGCTGCAACTGGCGGCGGGAACTGGCAGGGTACTCATCGGTTCTGATTTTAGCATACCATTGGCTAATGTTCTTTTTGTACCTGCGGATCTGATAGGGTCTTTTGTCCTATTGCTCATTGGTACTGTGTTTATTTACGGTGTACTGGAAATGCGTTCAGGGATGTATGAAGGCATATCTTATGCTTATGTAGGAATCCTCCTTGCGCTTATATTTGCGCTCATATACTTGCTTGTGTGCACAGGCAATTTGCTTGAGACATATCTTCTCAGGAACGAGGAATTTGCAGGCTGGACCCCTCTCAGTGATATGAGGCCGGGTATATATCTTGCGATTCTCCCTCTTTTTGCATATGTCAAATGGAAGGATATTTTTGAACCTGTTCCGAAAAATAGTATCAGGATGGATCTCAAATGATAAAAGAAACACTGATGGTTCTGTTTATTGATAATTGTACGCTTCAGGAAGCTGCAGACAAACTTGGTGTTAAACAGAGTGACATCAGGGACAGACTCGTTATGCTTCATCACATGGGATATGTTCGTGAGGTCTGTAACAATTCCGGCCCGAAATCGTCTTCCTGCTGTTCGTGTAGCGCGTCATCTTCCTGTTCAGGCAATACTGAAAGCTTTGAAGGCAAGGCTTATGAACTAACTGAAAAGGGTGAAAGGATTTGCCGCAAATGAATATGCGGCAATCAGTGGTTTTTCCGTTTTCTGATAAATTATTTTAAATATGCCTGAGATTATATAACTGGATATTATATGTTAGTTAAAATATCGTTCGGGTTTTACAACAATGGTACTGTAATATTTCAGCGGTTTTGAGATGTACTTCAATCAGTTTAAATAATGACAGTAAGAGACAAAAATTACCGTAACATATATTTTTAAGTTCGGACACAGATACTACGTTGTTAAATTTAAAAGGAATTAAAAGGGATTCAAATGAAACTTGGAGTTGCAATAGACATAGGTACCAGTGGTATCAGAGCGCAGAAAATTGACCTTGACACTGGTGATATCCAGAAGACAGTTATCACTCTCCGTAACCCGCTCCCGGGAGCAAATGTTATGGACCACCTGGACTTTGCCATTACTTACGGTCTTGATCTTGCCCAGGGTCTGCACGTCAATGCTGTAAAGCACGTTATAGAGACATTGGGAGTTAAGCCGGATGAGCTGGAAAGAATGTCCATTTGTGGAAACCCTATACAGCTTTCAATTTTCCAGGGAATCCCAATTGACGACCTTGCTTATGCAGGAGAAAGGAAGAAGGAAAGACTGAATATCCAGGAATCTGACAGAAGTGCCAGGATCATTGACTGTTCAGAGATTAAGGGTCTTGAAGTTTATCCGAATGCAAAACTTGTAGTTCCACCTGCAATCAGGCACGAAGTCGGTGCTGATGCACTTGCACTTATTATCAAATCAGGCTTCCTTGACACAAAGGAAACTGCAATTGCAACTGATTATGGAACAAATGCAGAGATGGCTCTTATCCATGAAGGAACGATTTACACAGGTTCCGCCGCGGCAGGTCCTGCTCTTGAAGGTCAGCAGATCAAATACGGTAACCTTGCATCACCATTTGTAATTTCAAATGTTGAGTTCGAGGGCAAAAACATGCGTAACTATGTACTTGACGAAGAGATGAACACCGTCAAGGCGCAGTTGATCAACCCTAACAGCGGAGACATAATAGAAGAGGATTCAATTAAGGCAAAAGGAATTACCGGAACAGGTGTTATTGCAATAATTGAAGCGGGAATGAAGGATGGAATTATAACACTTCCAAAGATCAATACACCGGATCACATTCTTTACCTGCAGGATAAAATCAAGTTCTTTGAGAGTGATGTTGAGGCAGCCGGTCTTGCAATTGGTGCTATCCGTGCAGGACACCTTGCACTCTGTAATGCAGCAGGAGTAGAGGTTTCCGATGTCAAGAAAGCATACATGTCCGGTGCCGCAGGTACTTACATGGATGCTGTCAAGGCACACCAGGTAGGTATGGTCCCATTCGATGTTGATGAAGTAATCCAGATCGGTAACACTTCACTTATTGTTGCAAGGGAAATCCTTCTTTCAGAGGACAGGCTCTGGGAACTTCAGGATATTGCAGCAAAGATTGTCAGCAACCACGTAATGTTTGCAACAGATCCGGCATTCAAGGATGCATATATCCAGGAAATCTCATACTGGACGGAAGGAATGCCTTTCAAGATGCTTAAAAAATTCCTCAAGAAGAAGGGACTTCCAAAGATCGACCTCCCTGAGAAGGAAACAAAGGTCAACAAGGTTGTTGAAAAGGATATTCCTGTACTTGGTCCTGAAGGACTTCAGGTTATTGAGCAGGTCGGCACATACCTGACAATGAAGGTTGACTGTCCGGAGTGTCCAAAGTGTATCAAGGTTTGTCCCAACGATGCCATAACTATTGATGATGAAGGTGTCGTCATGATCAGTTCTGATCTTTGTGACGGTGCAAACTGTAAGAGGTGCATTAATGCCTGTCCAAAGGAAACATTCAGGTGGGAAAACCTTGTAGTCATGGAAGAGGCAGTATAAGCCTCTTTTTACTTTTTTAGAGGGAATGATATATGAAAATACTTGTTATTGGTGGATTTTTAGGTAGTGGAAAAACATCCACTATTATACGTATAGGAAAAGAATTCAGTGAAGCCGGCCAGAAGGTTGCGGTTATTGTTAATGAAATAGGTGAAGTGGGTCTTGATGGTGATGTTATCTCCAAATACGGGCTTGATATGACCGAACTTACAAGCGGATGCATTTGCTGTTCTCTTAAGGTCAATATGAAAACAACATTGACCCTCCTTAACAAAGACTACCACCCGGACATCATATTAATAGAACCAACGGGAATAGCATTCCCACAGGTCATCAAGAACGAGATAGACCTGATGGATCTGAAGGATACCACTGTTCAGCCTCTCGTTACGTTGATTGATGGTAGCAGATTCAAGCAGCTGATGAAGGAAGCAAAGAATTTTGCCATGCGTCAGATTATCGATGCTGAGATATTATGTATTAATAAGATTGACATGATTGATGAGATACGTATACCCATCCTTGAGGCTTCTGTACAGCAACTGAATCCAAAGGCAAAGGTCTTACTGCTTTCCACATCCCGGGAAGATGAGCACTGGAGTGAGTTTGTCCAACTTGCAATGGGTGATATGCCAAGCCAGCATGGTCATCATGAGTTAAAGACCACAAGCGCAGATACCGAGGTCATTGATGAGGCAACAGGAAAGCCTGTAGAGCAAACCATGGATTCTATTGAGGCGTCAGGCATAGCCAGTTATGCTACTGAGTTTGTGCTGGATGGTCGTATAGCCACAGATGTCGCACAGGTAACTGCAAAGGATATCATGACGGCTCTTAAATCTAAGGTAATTGAGCTCAGTCCTGAATTTGTGGGACATATTAAGCTCTTCATTGAATCCGGTTCTAATACTGTTAAGACTAATCTTACGGCATATGATCAGGATATTACCATGGAAGTCATTGATGCGGAGACCGGGCAAGTGCCCCGACTCAAGGTTCTCTCAGCAGTCTCAAGTATTGATCATGATAAGCTTGTGCATATAGTAAATGATACAATTTCGGATAAACTGGCTAAACAGGACATAAGTTTCAGACACAATAGGCCTCATGATCACGGTCATGACCATGGGCATGTCAAACCTATTGATCTAATCAATAACAATTGATTATTGTTGATCTAAGCAGCAATTGCTTTTGCTGCTATCTTTTTTTCCATTATGTACTTTAAAATCAACTAATTTCATGAGTTCGATGTGACTTTATCACGAATTATATTCCTTTTCTTCTGGTGTGCCTATCCCGAATTAAATTCATATATAAGTCTAACGCATAATATGGACTTATCTTTTATTTTTGTCATGTAGGTTCAAATTCTTTGTACACTTCGACTTTTGACGATACTTAAATCGAACGGTTAACAATCAGTAATAAAAATGTATTTTGTGTTTCTAAAATGAAATTATTTATTGCAGTTCCAATACTGTTGTCTTTTATTTATTAATTTAAGCTAAAAAGTAATAATTTCGCTTATTATATTATTTTTGTAATATCGATGTGTACGACAAGCAAACTTTAGTTATGTGCTTGAAATCGAGGAAAATACGCAGTTATATTTAAACTTGACCCTTACTTTATTCTTTTCTTCTGTGGTTTACAAATTAAAAGCAGGATGTAGTGCCTCCACTTTGTAAATATAATTACGACTTCTGTTGCTCGTTGCTGGTCAAAAATGAAGTCTGGCTCTACTGTATAATAATATTTTTTGCATTTGTGTGTTTTTTATTGTGCATATTTGGAAAACCGCTAGGTTTATATATGTGCCTAGAATACGTGATTATGTGGAAAGATGAAGTTAGCAAATGACTAAAAGTTGTTAGTAAATGGTTGTGGAGACTTTTACTATCTTTAATAAGTCATGTGCCAACAGATATCCATCTGCTGCATTGCAATAGTATACTACATATGAATGTATGCCAGCGTTGCAGCAGGAAGTCAATCTAGATCTAAGGAGGTAGAATTAGATGGATGTAGACCCAAGCAAAATATTAGTTAGGTATAATGTTGCTAAAGAAAAAGCACAGACACCTGAAGAGATGGCAGCTGAGATGTATCCAAGCGCAGAACCTGCAAATACTATCTGTGCTGCAATCTTTGACGGAGAAGAAGACGACGTAATCGAAGGTCTTGAGAAGGCAATCGAGGGCGGAGCAGACCCAGTAGCACTCATCGACGACGTGCTGATG
Organism: uncultured Methanolobus sp.; assembly: GCF_963665675.1. Taxonomy (NCBI): domain Archaea; kingdom Methanobacteriati; phylum Methanobacteriota; class Methanomicrobia; order Methanosarcinales; family Methanosarcinaceae; genus Methanolobus; species uncultured Methanolobus sp. The sequence goes on from NZ_OY762426.1 coordinate 2,456,810, forward strand.
GTAGGAATGAAGATTGTCACAGACTTATACGACCAGGGTGTAATCTTCCTGCCAAACGTTATGATGTCAGCAGATGCAATGCTCGAAGGTATCGAATTCTGTAAGGAACAGGGTGGCGCAGCACCAAAAGCAAAAGGAAAGGTTGTTTGCCACGTAGCAGAAGGTGACGTACACGACATCGGTAAGTCAATCGTAGCAGCTCTTCTCAGAGCAGCAGGTTACGAAGTAGTTGACCTTGGCCGTGATGTACCAGTCGACGAAGTTATCGCAGCTGTAAAGAAGGAAAGCCCAATGATGCTCACCGGTACAGCACTGATGACAACAACAATGTATGCATTCAAGGAAGTAAACGACAGACTCCTCGAGTCCGGTATCAAGATACCATTCCAGTGCGGTGGCGGAGCAGTTAACCAGGATTTCGTTTCACAGTATGAACTCGGAATCTATGGTGAAGAGGCAGCAGATGCACCAAAGATGGCAGACGCAATCCTTTCAGGAAAGGGTCTTGCACAACTGAAGGAGCAGTTCCACAAACACTAAAGAGGTGACAGAAATGGTAAAAAGATACACATCACTTGCATACAAAGCAGCTGACGATATGATCTTCGGTAAGTCAGTTTACCCGGTAAAGGCAGAACTTGGATTAGAAGTAGGTTCAGGATACGTAACTGGTGAAGTTAACTATGCACCAAGACCAGAAGCTGGTGTCTCCAAGGAGAAACTCGTTTCTGAATACCGCAGACTCACAACTGACATCATGGCAAGAGCTGTACAGGTCGGTTTCCCAGGTATCGCACTTGAGACAGAACACGTAGAACAGATGACCAACAACCCAGACTGGGGAGGGGAAGTCGCACACGTCCAGAAGACCATCATGGAAGAATACCATGAGGAATATGGAATCAAGACAGCTCTCAGACACACACCTGGTGACATCCGTGAGAACCGTGATCTTCTTGCACTTATCGGTGCCAAGTATGACACACTTATGGAGTCATTCGAAGCTGTAGCTGATGCAGGAGCAGACTTCCTGTCCATCGAAACAATGGGCGGTAAGGAAATTCTCGACTACGCAATCCTCAGGAACGACATTCCTGGTCTCGTATATGCAATTGGCTGCCTCGGTTCAATTGACATGACCATGATCTGGGAAGACATCAGGAAGATCGCAGACAAGAAGGGAAGAATTGCAGCTGGTGACACAGACTGTGCACAGGCAAACACTGCAATGTTTATTGCAGGTGGTCTCCTTGACAAGAACCTTGCACACACCATTGCAATCATCGCAAGAGCAATCTCCGCACCAAGGACACTCGCAGGATATGAAGCAGGTGCCCAGGGTCCAGGAAAGGACTGTGGATACGAGAACACAATCGTAAAGGCAATCACAGGATGCCCAATCGCCCAGGAAGGAAAGACCTCAACCTGTGCACACTCTGATGTAATGGGTAACCTTGTCATGCAGTGCTGTGACCTGTGGTCAAACGAATCTGTAGAATACCACGGTGAATTCGGTGGTACATCTGTACAGTGCTGGTCCGAGTCCCTTAACTACGATGCAGCAATGCTCAACGTAGCAACCGAGACAGGAAACGCAAAGATGCTCCGTGACATCCTTGTACTCTCTGACAAGTACAGAGACCCACAGGGATATGTCCTCGCATACGACAACGCATACAAGGTTGCAGAGTCAATCGCAAAGGACGGAGATGACCTTTACCTCCGTGCAAAGAATGCAGCAATCACATGCTGTGACATCCTGAACGATGCTGACAGCAGCAAGCTTGTCATGTCCAAGTTCGAAATCGGTGCACTCAACGATGCAAAGGCAGCACTCGACGCAATGACCGACGAGTCCGACACCTTCATGAGTGACAGTCTCGAGAAGTACAAGGCAGAAGTCGCTGTATTCAGACCAGACGACAACTACAAGTTCTAAATTTAGAACTTGTTTCTTTTTTCTTTTTTTAGTTTCAACATTCACTTACTGTAAAGTTTGTTTTTTCAAAAATACGGTTTCAGATTGATTTATCCTGTTTATCCTGATATTGGATTTCTAAATGAATTTAAAAAAGAAAGTACAGGTTTATTTTATGAATTTTTTAGGATAACCTATACCAGTAATCTGTATCACAGTTTCAACCGGATCATGCTTCCAGTCTTCCGGGGAAAATGTTTTTTTAGTCATCTGCATGTCAAGATTGTCTCTGCTGACACCACATTCTCCCATGTATTCAACAATTATCTGTTTTCCATGCATTTCGGCATATTCCACAGCTTCGCGATAATCTGAAAAACTATTTCTTCCTTCCGGAGAGAATACATAGTACCCTGCATCAAGGTCTTTGATGGATACAGGTCTTACGATAAGTTCTATTCTTCGGATACCTTTTCCAAAGAGAGCTCCGGCAGCATTACCAACCTGGGCATATTCAGGAACGGCAATATCTGCGTCTATAATTCCTTCCATTATCTCCCTGTATGCTACAACCGGTCCGCCAAGGAGAACAACAGGAATGTCAACTTTAAACCTTGCATTAAATTTTCCATCGACAATTTTCTTAATGCCATTTCTTTCAATATCAGGTAGTATATAGTTCATCAGGTTGAAAGCCATATTCCTTGCAACTATTTCCTTTACCCTGATACTGAAATCTACATATGTCATTTTATTTAGTTTTCCAAGTTTTTCAGCACCTATTACCGATGCTTTTGCATCCCATGAGTTATACTCACCAAGGACATGAAGGGCATCCGAGGGTGTAAAACCAATGGGCTGAATAAGTCTTTTCTGTATCAGGGAATCCAGTATGACAGTTGAAGGGTAACGGGTTGATGCTGCAGCGACTTCATCAAGGGTCATTGGCTCACTGCCAATGGCTTTGAGGACTTCAGCTTCAGAATCTTCAAGTCCTTTCGGACTAAAACCTGATCTCATGAAGAATTTTGTAGGCTGGATGTTCCTGTCAAGAACACTTCTCTTGGGAGTTGAGTTTCTTTTAAGCTTATCCAGAAATCCTGGATATTTTGATGATGCAAGACAGAGTGGCATCACTCTCCTTGGTCCGATATGGATTGCGTTGGAACGTGTCCATACATGACTGTCGCCTCCCATTGCAGATGTTTCCATCCTCGTTGCACGGACACGGGTCTTCCATCCTCCAACCACTGCTCCGGTGTCAGAAAGTTCCGGAATGCCATCCATTATGGCTGATACATCAGTACTTGTCCCGCCAACATCTACAACTGCACAGGTGTCAAGCCCTGAAAGGAATGAAGCTCCCACAAGACTTGCGGCTGGTCCGGAAAAGATTGTTTCCACCGGTTTTTCCAGTGCATCTTTCAGACCAACGACCGTGCCGTCACATTTCAACATTAGCAGGCGTGCATCGATCTCTCTTCTTTTGATCTCATCTATTACCGAGAGGATAAATTTATGGGAAATCGGAAGAAGCTGTGCATTAAGGGATGCAGTGACAGCACGTTCGTAAGCTCCCAGGTCCTGTGAGAGTTCATGCCCGCAAACCACCGGCAATCCTGTAATCTCATGCAGAACATTTGTGATCTCCAGTTCGTGTTCAGGATTTCTTATACTGAAAAACGAAGATATTGCAAAAGCTGAAATCTCATCCTTATACTTTTCAGCAAATTCCCTTACTGCACCAATATCAGGTTTTTCGATCTCTTCGCCATTATAACTATGCCCTCCGGAGATTGAAAGTACATGTTTTGCAGGGAAATCTCCTTTTACGGGATGCTCGCCTACAAGAATTAGAGCAACAGGACTTCCTGTTCCTTCAAGTACCGTATTGGTGGCAAGTGTTGTTGAAACCGACACCAGATTTACTTTTTTCACATACTCAGGGTCAAGGGTATCAATCGCATTCTTGATTCCTTCTACAAGACCCGGATATGTTGTAAGTGCTTTCCCTGAACCGACTACAGTTCCGTCAGAGTCCCTTACGAGAATAGCATCAGTATACGTTCCACCAGCATCAATTCCTAAACTATAGTGCATAATATATCTCCTGTTTTACAATGCAAAAGAACCAAAGTTAAATTTGAAAAGACGTGTGAATTGTGCAAATAACCTTTGATCAATAAATGATGTGTTCAGGTTATATTAAAGAGTTATGTTAACGCCGAATACTAAAAACGAAAGCAATAAACGGTAAATTAGTTCAAATTGACTAAAAAAGAATGGTGACATAACCATAGTCACACTATGGTATGTCGATTTAGGGAATTTATGCGTAGTAGTCGTCTCTTGCCTGGACCATTGCCTTAAGGTTTGCAACTGGTGTGTCAGGTGCAATTCCACAGCCTGGTGCGAGAACGTCGATTCCATTCTTAAGAGCAGTGGTTGCAGCTTCCTTGACAGCTGCTTCGTCGCCTGCAAGAAGTACGAAAGGACTGGATACGTTACCGCAGATAGTGACCTTGTCCCCTACCTTTGCCTTTGCGCCTGCGAGGTCCTTGACCTTTTCTTCGATACTGATAGATTCGAAGTGGCAGTCTGCCATCATTTCGATGATTGGGGTTACATCACCACAGACGTGGAGAATCATTGGGCCTTTTACACCATCAGCGAACTTCTGAAGGACTGGCTTGAGAAGCTTGTCGAATGTGTCAGGAGCCATAAGGTCTGGGGATGCTACCGGGTCTGGTACACTTACTACGTCTACTCCTGCATCGAAGAGTGCGTTTGCGTATGCAGTACATGCTTCACATGCGAAGTCAAGGATGGTGTTGAAATCTTCTGGCTTTTTGATGGACCATTTCATGAACTTCTTTACACTTGCAAGGTCGGATGCGAGGGTTACAGGACCTTCCATACCTGCGATGATTGGTACGTCGTCTCCTACTTTCTCTCTGATGATCTTCATTGCTTCCATTACAGCAGGGATTCTGCCTATGCTGAGGAGATCTTCTGGCATTGCAAGGTCGTCAACGCCTTTTGGATATGGGTGGCCTGTGACTGAAGGCTGTCTGTTCTTTGTACCCATGTTGATCTCACAGCCCATTGCTTCTGCAAGTACTGTAAGACAGTATGGAGCTCTTACACCCTCAAGACCGCATTCTTCGTATGATGCGATTGCAAGGTCTGCCATCTTCTGTGCGTCAGTGTGTGCCTCTGGCCATGCTGCGCCTGTCTTATCCATGAGCTCAACAATAGCGGACTGTGTTACTGTACAAACAGGTACTTTGTCGACTTCTTCACCTTTTAATGCTTTGAGTAATCTTTCTTTCATGTTCATAATGAATCCTTCTCTGTTGAGTAGATTTTAGTCACCTTGATTTGCGTTACATCAGATATAAAACTATTGGATTAAAGCATGGGAGAGCAATAAATTACAAAATACCGAATTAATAACATGAACAAACCGGAAATATGTGTAAGAAATGGGTCAAATACAGGTTAGTTTTAAAAAGAGAAATGAATATGTAAAAATGAAAATTACATTTCAAATAAGGTGAAAGCCCATTTATTTCTTTTCATCACTCCATATGGCTATTATCTTATCAATAGCAATATGTGTGTATTTCTCGTCATCTTTGATGGTAAGAACTCCGTCTGCACATGCTTCTACGATACCGTAGAACCTGTCAGGTCCACCACAATAAATATCGATCTTCTTTTGCAGATAGTGTTCAACTATAAAAGATTGCATTTTATTCCTCCTGGCCAGGATCAATCATCCTCTGCCATATTATATTTGATTTATATTTATATTAAGATACTCTATACAGACAACCTTATACATAAAAGCAATTCAGCTCCAGAATCTCTTGTTTTTAGCATAGTTTCTCTCAGCCACCAGTATATCCCGGTAGAATGCTTCCTCATCATGCCGCATTTTCTGTATGACTCTGGTTGCCATCTCAGGTCCCACGCCCCTGCTTGCAAGAGCAATCACTGCCATTTTCCCGTGTGTCATAACGATATTCGCATTCCTGTAAACCCTGCGGATGCGTTTTATATCCTCCTTTGCGGTAATCTTATCCTGTTTTCTGACAAGCTTTATCTCTTCATCTTCCCATGGTTTTAGTGCAGCTACCATTCCTGAATCACAAACCGGACAGATGATTTCATCCGGGACATTTTTCACCTGCCTTCTGGATGTCCATTTCTTGCAATGCACACAGAAAAGAATAACTCTGTCATTCATAATGCGTTCCTTCAAAGCCATTACTATGGACCTGTCAGCTTTTTCCGGAGCCACAAGGTCACGTTTCATGGAGAAACCAGAACTGCCTATCGGTGTTGACCTGCTGATCACAACCCGAATCTCACCTTCAGTCATCCTTGTAAGTATCTCTGTGACCCTTTTGACGTCCAGCATATCATGGAATATCTCTCTGATTACTTCGTCATACATTGCAGTATCACGATAGATCTCAAGCAGTTTCTTCATGCTTATTCTGTCATAATCAATATCCTTGCTCAGAGCACCGAATTTTCTGGCAACATGCACCATCTTCCACTTCATAAGTGAAGTGTTCTTCAGTGTCATCTCAATTATGGGTTCAATATGCTCCGGCTGTATATCCTGTAAAAGCGTTTCTATCTCTTTAGCCTTTATCCTGCGTGGCAATGTCATTTTGATCCTGTAAGGGTCTATCTCCTGAGCCACGCTGCTGCCATATCTTGCTGCAAGAAGTGATGTCAGTACTTTTGCAAGTGTTTCGTTGGCATTATGTCCAATGCACGTGTTTATCAACACTGCATCGCCATCGTTCTCTATAACAAAAAGATGCTGGTCAGGAAGTGGATAGCCGCCTTCAACATGTTCCCTGAGTATTGAAAGGAGCTCTGTCAGGCTTTCAGGGTCAATTGGATACAAAGCAGCCAGTTCTGTGGAAATTTCATTGTCCTCTTTTTCTTCAATTATCATACCTGCAATTAATGAGCGTATATTTGCAACTCCCTGAGCAACCTCAAAAGGAACCGGAATTTCTTCCCCGGTCCAGCTTGGTATTTCTCCAATACCTCTTACTGGTTCCACTTTTATCCTGTTGCGATCACTTATCATCTCAATGACACGCCACATGTCACCTTTTGTAATGAACACAGCACCAGGCGTGGCAAAATTAATAACAAAAGCCTCATCAAGAACTCCAACCGGTCTGCCGGTGACAATATCAAAGATCTCGTACTTTTTCTCGTCAGGAATCATGGAGAGATTATCGTAATAATATTGCCAGCTCTTTCTTCTGCGGCTGATATTATCCGAACCTTCTTCCTGCCAGACCATGCGATAATCCTTGATCTGCGCAATTACTTTCCTGAGAACCTCAATTCGAAGATTCCTGAAAGGATAAGCTCGTTTCAGGATACTGTATATTTTTTCAATCCCGATCTCCCCAAAATCCAGCACAATTCCTGCGAGCTGGTTTGCCACTACATCAAGTGAATTCATATGTGGTGAGATAGATTCAACCTTTCCTTCAGTTGCAAGTTTGCATATTGACATGCTCTCAGCCACATCATCGGCATCCATGGCAATGATAGTGCCTCTGGAAACTTCATGTATCCTGTGTCCTGCACGTCCGACACGCTGCAAGAGTCTTGATACCTGTCTCGGTGAACCATACTGGACAACGTGGTCTACGTTACCGATATCAATTCCAAGTTCCATTGATGATGTACAAATGAGTCCCCGAAGGTCTCCATTTTTGAATGATTCCTCAGCCTCGATACGTGAATCCACAGACAGTGAACCATGATGAACTCCAATTGGCAGTTCAAGCATGTTAAATCCGGCAGCAAGTGCTTCCGCACTCTGTCTTGTATTTACGAAAACAAGCGTGGATACGTTTTCCAGAACAATATCCCGTACACAACGTATGTGTGCTGCAAAGTTCACATCACATGCCAGTTTCTTTGAGAGCGTGATGTCATCATCGGTGACATGTGGGCAAACCACGCTGAAATCAAGAAGTTTGAGCAGGGAAACAGAAACAACAGAGACTTCTCTTTCAGAACCTGCAAGGAATTTTGCCACTTCTTCAGGATTACCAACCGTGGCTGAAAGTCCGATTCTCTGGAATTCTCCTGAAAGTTCCACAAGTCTTTCAAGGCCAACTGAAAGTTGGGTTCCTCTCTTAGAGGATGCCATTTCATGAATCTCATCCACGACAACATGAGTAACATATGAAAGGTTTTTTCTCAGGCGTGAACCCGTAAACATCGCCTGCAAAGTTTCAGGAGTTGTAATCAAAAAATCAGGTGGTTTACGTGATTGCTTCTGTCTCTCGTACTGGGAAGTATCTCCGTGCCTGACCTGCACAGTGATTCCGAGCTCCTTGCCCCACCATTGTATTCGGGAAAGCATGTCACGGTTAAGTGCTCTCAGGGGTGTGATATAAAGAGCTGATATTCCTATTCTCTGCTCCTGGGTTTTAGCAAGAATAGCATGGAATATTGGTAATACGGCAGATTCGGTCTTTCCTGAGCCGGTAGGGGCAATAAGGAATGTATGATCGCCATTAAGGATGTAGGGGAATACTTTATCCTGAGGTTCGGTTGGTTCCTTAAATCCCTGTTTTTCCAGAGCATCCTGTATTCTTGGATCAAATGAATCAAATATGTTAGCAAAACTCATTTTCTGCTCCTTTTTTGTTCCTCTTTCTTTGCACTTTTACGCTTTTTCTTTGGTCTAACCTTGCTTTCCTCAAGTTTCCTTATGTTCTTTAGTTTACCCAGTTGAGTTCCATCCAGCAGATATGCCTGGGCATTATCAATATCAACACCACGTGATGAGAATAATGGTCCCAGAAGATCGTCATGTAATGATTCATTAAAAGCCACTCCGCCACAGAGTTCATTGAACGACGGTACGATTATCATTTCAGGGTCGTTCCAGTTACTGTTATCTTTTTCAAGTTCAAGGCTGCTGAAATGTTCCTTAAGCACCGGAAGATTCAGGCGTGTCCTGATCCAGCTTTGCTCCACCATGGCATAACCAAGTGAATCGGTAAGACGAATAGTCGGGTGGTTGTGTGCGGTTATGATGTACCGGGCTTTAAGCATTTCAGGGTCAGGCCAGGTATGCCCGTGGAAATAACCGACACCATCGATAATGGACCCTCTTGCAGGATGTACAGTTATGTTCTTCCTTTCAGGCAACAGGTACTCGATTCCTCCATCGTGGTTTCCGGGGAATATCTCCACATCTGCATGGTCAGAGAGCACCGAAAGGAAGTACGGAATTTCATCTCTTTCCTGCCACGAAATTTGTGGAACATTATGTTTTACGTCGCCAAGCAGGATTATTCTGTCGGGAGAGGACTGCTTGATGTAGTTGAGAATTCTTTCAAGACCGTATTTCATGCGGCTTGGAATGGAAAACCCGCTTCTGTAAAGGTCCCACTCGATTCCCAGGTGGATATCGGCAACTACCAGTGACTTTGTTTCGTTGCTGACTACAAGTGCAGGTTCATCAATAAGCGGGTCGATTTGAATTGTCATTTTGATTGTATTTGTTAAATCAACTGTTGTCCTTTTCACTCAGGTGGTCGATCTTCTCTGACATTTCAAAGACAACTTTTTTCAGTTCATCGATATCATCATCAAGTTCAAGAATCTTGTTATACATCGGACTTCTGTCATCCTTTATTGCCTGTTCCTGAGAAAAGCGCTGCTTGCTTGGGAATACGTACACATATGCAAACCACATTCCCAGAAATGCCACTATGAAAAGTGCTGCAAGGAAAAGCAGGTAATGGGGAAAAAGCACCCTCATGAAGCTATCACCTGAACTGTAGTACTGCAGTCTGGTTATCATCAGGAAGTTGAGCAGGGAAAAAAGAAACATAGTTTCCCCTACTATTATCAGCAGGCCGCCAATTCTGGTGGACATTTTCCGCTGTTTTGGGATTATCTTTTCGAATATGGAACTCATGAAAGATAATATGACATTAATCTATTATTATATTATGTGGCTTGAGGGACGAATCTTTTTTCCGATACATCCATTGTCAAAATGTCACTTCTCAGTAACTTCCCAGTGACCGCCCCTATCTGCTCCAACTCTCTTTAGCAATCCTTCATCTTTTAGTTTCTTAATATGCCATTCAATACCTTTGTTTGTTATTCCTGTCAATTCGGCCAGTTCAGCAGTTGTTACATGAGGGTTTTGTAAAATTATGTCCAGTATTTTCTCCCTAGTTTTCTCCCTAGTTTTCTCCCTAGTTTTCTCCCTAGTTTTCTCCCTAGTTTTCTCCGGCATTTTTTCAGGGATAGTGTCTTTTTCCAATGGGAAAGTGATCTTATAATGATCTATATCGCTTGAGACCTCAGGTTCTATTTCATAATACGATTTCCAACCTGAAAACATTTTATCAAAGCCAGAGCCTGCATTTTCAGAAAGTTTGATGACCCTGAAGATTTTTGCAATTATGGGGTTTCTAGGCATCGTAAAGTCTTCTTTTATGATGGACTCGATATCTTTTGGCAGGCTGCCGGGATTTAAGAACTCTATCCGGTCAAGGAAAACTCTTATTCTTGGTTTCATAGGGCTGAAATAATCTGAATGCATCAAAAGATTAACAAGAGCCTCACGTATAGCAATAAGCTGGGGCTGGCTGTCCGTGGCAAAGCCATCAGTTCTTAATGTAAATGGTAGGTCTATCTTTTTCATCAGGCGTTCAAAAATGCTGAAATAGAACCGGAATAGATTCTCTTCCTCAGAAAGCCTGTAATTGTATCGGGTCGGAGCATTTGAATATGATGTACCCATGATTTCAAGGTAATCAATTCTAAAATCTGTAAGCATACGGTTGATATTGTCCTCATTCCCAAATACTAACAAACCGCCGATTGTCACTTTTCCGTCTACTATAACCTGTAACTTCTCCAGCAACTGTTCTGTTGATAACTTGTTATACCTGTGTTCAGGATTCACATTTTCAAGATAAGTCCTGTAATCAGAGATTGTCCTGTCATCGAGATCGTCAATAGTAAAATCAGTAAGCTCCTTATCTTTCAAACCGAAAGAAGAATCCCTGTACATCGCATCAATCTCAGCATCCGTTGCTCTCTGGTCTCCGCTGCCGGTTCGTATGAAAGTATTTTTCCTTGAATTGAAGTAGACAGGTTTCTGCCCGGAAGCAGGAATATAAAAAGCAAGTACAATCTTTCCATCGAAATCATATTTTACACTTCTGACCCTGATCTTCTGGTTGAACTTGTCCCCTCGAAGAGCCGTCGTGAAATCCTGCTCGATCTTTTCAGCGTCTACAACACCAACAATATCAAATCCACTATTGTGATGCTTTACTCCAAAAACAAGCCAGCCACCATTTGTATTGGAAAATGCACTCACTGTTTCAAAACTGTTCTTTGGAATAGAGGACTTCGCCTCTTTAACTTCAAAATCTTCCCACTCAAGCTCTTCCAGCCGGTCGAACAGTTCCTTTTTATCCATGTTTGAGTTTCCTCTATATCTTCGTCCGCTGTATGTCAGATACGATATCGTCTTTTTTCCGGTTTCACCGAGCTATTTTCAAGCCTTTTAATAAATTCGGTAGTTCCATCAGGATAGACTTTGACAATATCATCACCTTGCATTCTTGTAATAGATATCCCACAATTGAATGCATTCATAATTGCATTGTTGGATGCATCTCTGGCAATCCTTTCAATGTTTTTTGTTGGAATTTCACGGCTTCGCTTTTTTGGTGTTTGCATTGTAGGTGCCTTGGTTAGTATATTTTGTATATGTAGTTGGGTAATGTTGAATGAAAAGATTTGTATTTGGTTTGTGAAGGTGTTTGCAAAGAATTTTCTTCTTCGTGGGATGAGCAGCAATTTAGAGGTTAAACATACTCTCTTATCAGTTTGAATTCAAGATTGTCTGAGTCAGTAACTTTTAATTTCATACCTTCTGCAATTTCTTGAATTGAATTTCTTTTTAAAAGTATTGTTTCTTCATTCACCATAATAATTGATTTATCAACAATACGGTCAACTTTCAAAATCTCAAATTCATCATCGATTTCAATCTCAAGGATATTCTCGTAATCAATTAGCCAGATACCTTCGACTACAACAAGGCTATCTACTTGACCTTGGAATAAATTAGTTACATTCACTCTGAAAACTTCAACATTAACTTCATCTGCAATATCGGTATCATATATCCACGTTCCATCTGTTTTGTCGTCAACATGGATTACTTTATCTTCTATGAATTCACCGTTCTTTGATAATTCCATCCACACTCTGTCACCACTTACATCAATTTGCTTTGCAGTGAGTTCATACCCACTAGCGAGCTCGAGTGCAGATCCAAGTCTCAGAGTGTACTTATCACCACTATTAATGAGTAACTTTGTTAACTTGTCAGGGGTGTTATTCTTTAATGGAACATACACATAGCCAAATAATTCCATAATGCTATAGGTGTCCTTCCATGCATCAGATTTAAAATCCATCTGCTCAATTTGGGTTTCGTATACAAGTCCTCTTTTCTTAATAGTTCGATAATCGACAAAAGACCCGCCATAAATCTTGAGTTTTTCCTGTGAAATGAACCCAGTAAAGTTAGTTGCGTTCATTTCTATGTACTTTTCATCATCTAAACCGATTATATCGTGAAGGTCTGCACCAGCATATGTTGTGTCTCCCTCATAAACAGTACCAGGTGCTATAGCATATATAGAACTCACCTTTTCGGCCAGTGAGATATTTGTCTCTGTTTTTTTGTGAAGTTCCTCGTCTATGTCTTTTGGGGTAATACTACTTAGGAACAAGTAAGTTTCAATATTACCATCATTAAATTCCTCTTTTCCACTTGACAAAACGGCGATAATCTTCTTATTTTGACAGTATGAATAATATTTTTCTTTTCCATCTTTTTTCAAACTTTGAATCCGTTCATCTCTTTTTCTATCGCTTATTCTAGCAATAGCTTGAATATCAAAAAGAACTTCATTTTTTGTTTTTATCTCATCTATAAAATCAGGTGAAGAGAAATCTAGAATATTCCATTTTATCAAAAGTTCTTCATTATATACGAATTTATCTTCTGAAGATGTGTCTTTACTTTCAAGAGACGAACCAAGGATTCTCATTAAGTTTATTGTGTTTAAAAATCTTATAATCTCTCTCTGATTATTTTTTAGACCTTTGACAATTATGTCTAAATAACCATCTAATTTTGAATCAACTCGCAATTCATTTCTCATGAATTTCTCAATGTCATTTTCTTTTAGAAGCGGAAGATCAAATTTCAACTGAATTATTTTTTTAATATATTCAATGCCTGAAAAATCCTCAACATCCTTATATTTCGCTTCTATTGATTTTGCAATTATGGAGATATCAGTTCCTATTACGAAAAAACATCCTTCTTGATCCAAAAATAAATTGATAGATTCTAACACGGCTGTAATATTATTAGGTGGGCATCTGTCTAAATCATCAATAAAAATTACGAGAACTCCCTTTTCATCTGTATAGATATCATCAGTTTTTTCAAGAACAAATGTTTGGAGTATTAATTTCATGTAATCTTGGAAAATATCATAAAAGGAGAGTTTTTCTTCATATTCAGTATTTTTGACCCATTTTTCAAATTCAGGTCCATTACCAAGAGTCAAAACTTTGGCTAAGTCACTAAGTTGCTTCAATACATCTATTTTTTTAGAACCAATTAGAATTTTAGATTTTAATTTGTCTAATAGTTTTTTTCTTTCCATTTCCTCTAATATTTCACATATTAAGGCTGCAAACATCGATTCACATTCAGAATATTTCCAAGCATCAAACCATACAGTTTTAACTTTTCTCTGATGCTCAGTAGGTGTAGAGGTATCTAATTGTTTTTTTAACGTTCTCATAAGAGTTGTTTTTCCGCTTCCCCATTTCCCATTAACTGATATCGTAAAAGGAGTCTCATTTTCATTGTTGAGAATAATCTTTGATAAAGAATCTGCATAAATATCAAAATTAAAATGACTAGCATTTTCTTTTGGAGAATCTCTGTATATTTTATACATTTGCGAACACCACTTTCATTAAAAACTCCGATTCAACCTTAACTTTAGGGATTTAATTTTAACAATATATTGATGGATGGCATATATTAGTTATTTGTGATGTTGAAAGATAATAGTAAAAGTAACAAAAAGGTGGTTCAAATTGAACCTTCCTCTTTTTTCCCCATAATAACCTTAATGAACAACCTCCTCATTAATTCAGCCTAAGAGGCTTTCAAATGGAACATTGTCATTCACATGAAGGGAAACTGAAAAATCCGATAAAACAGGCAAAGATAACAGAGGGCATGGGCGTTGACGAGTTTATAAGTGCCATCGATGGGTGTGCTTTTGGTGCAGGAAAACTTGCAGACGCCGTTGACATCTACACTGAGATGCTTGCAAACGGGTCAACCAGTTTCTTCGGGCTTGCCGGTGCCATGGTTCCGGCAGGAATGCGTCAGATAGTTACCGATCTCATATATGACGGCTACATCGATGTACTCGTAACAACCGGTGCCAACATGGTTCACGAAATCGTGGAATCCATGGGACTTCACCACTACAAGGGCTGTGCTGAATGTGACGACATCGAACTCAAACACGAAGAGATCAACAGGATATACGATGTCTATCTTCCTGAACCTTATTTTATAGACTTTGAGGAAAAGATGAAGGCAATTCTCTCTGATATTGGTAGCAACACAATATCCATCAGGGAACTCATGACACAACTTGGAAACCATATTGAAGACAAAGACTCAATATTAAAAGCAGCAGCAGACATGAACGTACCGGTCTACTGTCCTGCAATCCAGGACTCAATGATCGGACTTCAGGCATGGCTTTACAAACAGATGCACCCGCTTAACGTTGATGCTTTTGCAGATATGAAAGAGATTATCGATATCTGCTACGAGGCAAAAGACCCCGGAGCAGTTCTTATCGGCGGCGGTGTCCCAAAGAACTACATCTTCCAGTCCATGCTTGTAACTCACCAGGAATTCGAGTACGCTATCCAGCTCACAATGGACACCCCGGAAACAGGAGGCTTAAGCGGTGCAACACTTGATGAAGCACGTTCATGGGGTAAGGTCAGCGAAACAGCACGCTCAGTAACAGTTCATTCCGATGCTACCATCACACTTCCGATAATGGTTGCAGCAGCAAGGAGCAGACTCTCAAAAATGTAAGTCCAAAGTAGATAGTTGCAAACTGATTAAATCATCAAATTATATTACATAAAGGGAGTAATCACATGGAAAGAAAGACAGGACTTATACTTGCACTTGATGTAACTGACAGGGAAGAGGCCGTAAAAATATCCGAAAAGGTTGCAGGATATGTGGACGCTATCAAAATAGGCTACCCGCTCGTACTTTCAACCGGAATGGACATGATAAGCAAGCTCTCTGAATTTGCACCAATTATTGCTGACTTTAAGGTAGCTGACATCCCAAACACCAACCGCCTGATATGTGAGCAGGTCTTCAAAGCAGGTGCTGATGCTGTGATTGTCCAGGGATTCACAGGAAATGACAGTCTTGAAGCTGCCGTAAAACTTGCAAAAGAGCAGAACAGGGACATCTACGTGGTCACTGAAATGAGCCACCCCGGTGCACTTGATTTTATGCAGCAGGTCGGAGAAGGAATCGCAAAGATGGCAGCAGACGCAAAAGCATCAGGTGTGGTCGCTCCGGCAACACGTCCAGAAAGGGTTGCAGAGATCAGGAAGATCATCGGAAACGAGCTTTCTATTATCTCACCAGGTGTAGGTGCCCAGGGTGGATCAGCTTCAGATGTCATAAAAGCAGGAGCAGACTGGGTAATAGTTGGCAGAGCAATCTACCAGGCTAAAGACCCTGCAATGGCTGCAAAAAAGCTGGTTGACGAGATGAAAGAGTTCATCTGAAGTCTCAGGACTTCAGAAACTCATAAAAGTAGTAATAATGTAATAACAGTTTAGTTTTAGCTATAGTAATGTTGTGTGCCGATGATGATAAATCACATCTGATACGTGATGAACCCTATGAGTTCTGAGGCACACTTAAAATTCCTATTTTGATTTCACTTAACGCATCAGTTCAAGGTTCTGTTTCAGTATAAGTGAAAAGACCTCGTTCTTTTTTACATCGGACTTTGCTTCTTCAAGCTCTCTTTTCAGTTCTGCAACGGAGGTTTCAAGGTTCTGGATGTAGATGGTCTGCTGTTCCAGTTTATTATTGAGCTTTCTGATGTCTATATGCTGGCGATGGATGGTCGCATGTATGCCAATTTCCTCGTTCGTCTTTTCGATCATCTCTTCAAGCTCTTTTCTCTTTCTCTCCATTTCAGTGACCGATCTTTCCATACTCTCTTTGAGTCTGGTATTCTCTTCACGTTTCTGTTTGATAGCCGTTTCCTCGGCATCATAACTGGATTTCTTTTCTTCCAGTATCTTCATCCTTTCATCATAGTCAGCCAGAGAAGCTTCCAGTTCTTCTGTTTTTGGTCCGATTTCCACAAGTTCTTTGTTTACGTGCTCTTTAATCTCATCAATAGAAGAACGTTTTTGATTAACAATCCTTTCTTCGTCCTCAAGCCTGGATCTGAGGGTTTCAATATCAACACGCTTGTGGTTAAGTTCTTTAAGTTCATCATAATAGTTAGATTTCAGAACTTCAAGGGCAGCAATACATTTCTTATCCTGCAGCTCCAGCGAAATATCTTCTCCGTCAGAGAGTTTTTGTTCCAGTTCCCGGCACATCCCATCAAGCTCTGACCTTTTCTTCATGTATTCTTCATGCTCGGTCTCATAGGCAGATTTCAAAGCTTCCAGTTCTTCCATTTTTGTATTGTGCTCAGCAAGCTGTTTTTCATATTCTTCCCTGGAATTTTTCAGTTGTTTCAGGTCCGTTTTAATTTCCTCTCTGCCTTTTTCAATTTCAGCAGTATTGTTCTCTCCTGTTTCATCCGGGACTGATTTCTTTTTATTGTCAGCAGGAATCTTTGATTCTGCCTTCTCCGCCTTTTTTATAGCGGAGCTTAGAATTGAACACTTATTCTTAAGATCTTTTTCCAGATCAGAGAACTGTTCTTTCAATTCATCGATTTTCTTCTGCTTTTCCTCGTATTCGGCAATCCCTGATTCATACCTCGTTCTTATCTCGGCAAGTTGTGATTCTTTCTGAATTAGTCCCTCGATATCCGCTACAGGTATTCTGTATACCGGTTCGCCGTTTTCAGTTTCAGGAGCCGATACATATTTTACATTATTATTCTGCCCATTGTTCTGAATGCCATTCTGCACATCCGCCACAGCTTCCTGCCTTGGTGTTTTTTCCCTTTCATTACTCACAACAGGCTTGCGATAAATGTTCGGTGTAAAGACCTTTACATTCTTCTCCTCTTCTTTATTTTCCCCTGAAGGATCAAATGAATTCATAGTATCATTTCCTTATTGCAATTTACTGCAAGCACTTCTTTCCAGAACTCAGGAGGCATATTCTTTGCAATCTCAAGAGCACCTTCAGGCACTGCGAACTCCGGGTCAGGATTAAGGAACACTTTACCCCCTCCAAGTTCCCTGAGTTCTCCTTCAATAAAAGTATTAATGCCGGGCAATCTGCTTGTTCCGCCGGACAGATGAATATTATTTCGGAGGGTATTATGCATTCCAGGCTCAGAGTCCGAAAGCACTCTTGTTATTCCTGAAACAATGTCAGTTACTACGAATTCACATGCAAGCTGTATCTCCTCAGATATCGATCCTTTCGTAGTCTTAATTTCGCCGGCCTTTTCAGGTTCATTCTCATCCAGTATCTCAAAGGGAATATCAACAACACATGCATCAGGTACGGAAACAAGGTGACCGTGCTCTTCTTTCCATTTTCTGACAAGTTCTTCCGTTATTCTGGAATCCGGCCATCTTTCATTGATAAGTTTGAATAATTCACGGTCTATATCCTTTCCTGCAGAGGCAAGGCTCAGGCAATCAACTTCCTGTGTAACGTTTTTCGTTATTACGCAGACATTGGTACGGTTGTAACCAATGTCCACCACCAGGGAACCTTCCGGAAGACCTTTACTGTAAACAATGCAAAAGACATCATCAACAACCATTGCACCGGTAAAGATATTTCTGCAAAGATTCAACAGGCTTCTTTTATATTCTGTCTCTGCAGCAGGGGACACACCAATTATGGCATACGTTTCATTTTTTCCGGGGTCAATACCGTTTTTTTCCAGCAGGTGAGTTAAAAAATGTTTGAAACTATCGTTATCCAAGCTCAGGCTGCTATTTGTATAATTCTTCATCTCCTCTTCAGAGAGTTCCAGCACCTCGTTTCCGTAAATTGCATTTTCTGTTGAGTCTATACTGTCCCCTGAAAAAGCAACAACACTCCGCTCGGAGAATTTGATTCCGTCACTTGTGCAGATTGATGTTTTAAATATACCTGCATCTATCCCAATATACAGGTATCCATCACTTCTGAGATTATCTTCCATGCAATCGACCACTGTTTTTAGACCCGCAGAAATGCAGGGGTTTAGTTAATCCTGCAATGTCAAAGTCCATTAATTATTCACATGGAAATTTTCTACTAAATCAGTATTTATACATTATGAACATAAGAAATCGATTTATGGCTATGGATTTACATGGGGATTTCAGGTGTCTTTCAAAAAAAGGATGCAAACGGCATTATATACATTGCATAACTATGTACAAATGATGCATTTATATCAAAAACAATTATATATATTCTTCATTATGTTTTTTGTACAGGACATGTAGTATTCCGTCTGCAAGACCAAGCTTTGGCACATGCATGTACTCAATATTTCCCCATTTCATAACCGAGTGGTATATTCTGGATGCAGGAACAATAACATCAGCCCTGTCCGGTTTTAGCCCGAGTTTTGTGATTCTCTGTTCCAGTGTAAATCCTCTCAGGTATTTTTTAAGCTGACTGATATCTTCTTTCATGAGCAAAGTCCCCTCTTTTCTGCCGGACATTCTGTAAAGTTTGTTGATATTGCCGCCACTCCCAATAGCATAATCCGGATTATGTTCATTGGTAACTTTTTTGACCCACTTCCTCATATCCTTCCAGTCTTCTTTGGTCACAATGCCTCCAAGCATCCTGATGGTACCTATATTAAACGACCTGTATGCAAAGACCTTATTGTTCTTGAATAAAATCAGTTCCGTACTACCGCCACCAACATCAATATGCAGGTAAGTTGAATCATTGCTCCCTATTATTTTTTCAATCCTATTGGAATAGATGATCTTTGCTTCCTTTCTGCCGCTTATCACTTTCAGGTCAATGCCGCTTTTCTCTTTTATTTTGGCTATGATCTCATCACTGTTGTCCGCTTCACGCATGGCGGAAGTAGCACAGGCCATGTAATCCAGTGGTCCGAACGCATCCATCAGGTATTTGAATCCTATCATGGTTTTTATCAGACGGGATGCTTTTTCAGGAGAGATACGATTATGGGTAAAAGCATCCTCGCCAAGTCTTATAGGCATACGTATAAAAGATATCTTTTCAAAAACCGGTTCTGCTCCATCAGGATCAACCTTTGACAGAAGAAGCCTGACGGCATTTGAACCCACATCTATTGCGGCAAATTTCATTCTGCGTCCTCATTTTCCAGTTGCTTTTCAAGGAAAGCATAAATGTCTTTCTGGGCACGGCAGGGTTTGTGCTCGTTCTTAACGTATTTGTTATCCTGGGCTTCATTGATGATTCTTGCTTTTGTATTATCTGCAAACTGAATAATCATATGCTCCCTCAGTTCCATTTTCAAAGCTTCATCATATATGGGTGTAGCTACCTCAACACGCCTGTCAAGGTTTCTGACCATCCAGTCAGCAGATGAAATAAAGTATTTCTCATCTCCTGCATTGCAGAAAATGAATATTCTTGAGTGCTCAAGATATTTATCAACTATACTGAAAACCTCAATGTTTTCGCTCAGCTCCTCTACACCCGGTACAAGTGAGCATATGCCCCTGACAACAAGTTTAACTTTAACACCAGCTTTGCTGGCCTCATAGAGCTTGTTAATCATTTCACTATCCACAAGGCTGTTCATCTTGGCATGGATATATGCAGGTTTGCCTGCTTTTGCGTTCTTTATCTCATTATCGATAAGCTTTGTAAACTTATTACGCATTTGAAGAGGTGCGACAACAAGATGGTCATAATCGTAAACTTTGTAGTTGTGGTCGAAGAAACCAAAGACCTTTTCGACTTCATAGGTAATGGCAGGATTCATGGTCATTAACATGTGGTCACAGTAGAGTCTGGCAGTTGATTCATTGAAGTTACCGGTACCGATACAGGAATAGTGGACAGTGTCGTCTCCTTCTTTTCTTGTTATGTGACAAAGTTTGGAATGCACTTTCAGACCAGGAACACCGTCAATGATCTTTGCACCTGCCTGTTCCAGTTTTTGTGTCCAGTAAATATTTGACTCTTCATCAAAACGTGCCTGCAGTTCAATAACTACAGTAACAGATTTCCCGTTCTTAATTGCATTTATCAGTGCGTTGATTACATTCGAATTGCGGGCAACCCTGTACAGTGTAACTTTTATGCTTGCAACATTGGGGTCAATTGCTGCTTCTCTTAACAAATCTATGAAATAATCAAAAGACTGGTACGGATAGTGAAGAAGAATATCTTTTTCCCTGATAGCAGCAAGCATACTCTTGTGACGTCTCAGGTCTTTGTGTGGTAAAGGCTGTTTTCTTTCATAATAGAAAGATTCCGGCCCGATTTCAGGGAAGTTCATGAAATCCCTTGCATTGTGATATTTTCCACCAGGCACAAGGTTTTCAAATTTCTGGATGTCCAGTCGGGTGAGGGTAAAATCTAAAAGATAATAGGGCATTTCCCTGTCATATACAAAACGGACCGGCTGTCCTTTTTTCCTTTCTTCAAGACTCTCAGATACTTTTTCAAAGAAACTCTTTGTTACATCATCATCAATTTCAAGTTCTGCATCCCTTGTGAGTTTTATGGTGTAGGCACCTATGGAATCATAATCAAAAGTTGAGAAAATGTCGTCCAGACCAAAACGGATCACATCATCAAGCATTATCACACACTTGCGTCCATCTGAATCCGGTAAATTGATAAAACGCGGGAGTACATCTGCAGGAACTTCTATCAATGCGAACTTTGAGCTTTGAGGGTCCCACTTCTTTCTTACGTCGATTACCAGATAGATTACCTGGTTTTTAAGATATGGGAAATCGGGAATATCTTTCAGCATCACAGGTATAAGACGCGGACGTACTTTTTCCTGGAAATAGACTTTCAGAAATGATTTCTGGTTGTTGTCAAGCTGGGTTTCATCGACAATGAAAATATTATAGGTTCCGAGTTCTTTTGTAACTTCCGTAAAAACCCTGTCGAACTCGTCTCTCAGGTCAAGTACGGTACTGTGCACCTGTTTCATGACCTTTTTAGGTGAAACTCCTACCATTGCCTTTGATTTTACTCCTGCATCTATCATTCTCTGCACGGTGCCGACTCTTACACTGAAGAATTCGTCAAGGTTGGATGAGAATATCCCGAGGAATTTCAGACGCTCAAGTAAGGGGACAGAAGCGTCCTTCGCTTCCTGAAGAACTCTTTCGTTGAAAGAAAGCCAGCTGATCTCCCTGTTTATATAATCATGTACTTCGTTGGACATAAAACTCATGTTTTTCAGTTTTAAAAACGTTAGAACGCTGTTGTGTTTTGATAAAACAACAGTAATTCTATTATATAACACTTCATACAGTTTCATATATAGTAGTATATAGCACAATATAGTCTTAAGTAATCAATACACATTCAGGTGGCAGTTCCTCAGAAATCATAAAGTCCTGCTATCGCCTGTGAGAACCTGACACTGAAATAAGGGTCAATAACCTTTGACCATGCATCAGGGAATGAATCCAGCAAAGATGCAAGTTCCTTATTCCTGTATTCAATATAAGCATCAACGCCAGGGTAGTCTCTGATACTGGCAGAGTTATTCTTTCCGTGCGTTTCTCCCCATACACCATATCTCTCAAAGTTCTCAAGCATTTCAAGCGCAACCACGGTGTCATGCATGTCACCAAGATTGTCCTGAAGAGCCTTGAGGTCCTTTATAAGGCTCTTTGTTTCGGAACCAAGGACTTCCCCGAAGAACTCAATGGTGTAACGCAGTATTTTCACATCGATTCTTAGCTGATGGTACTTTTCAAGGTAAGGATCGACCTTTGTGTCGTCTGTAAGTACATCACCATATGCTCTTACAGTTGCAAGCTGGGAGTAAAGAAGCACAGGCAGTATATCTACAACTCTGGCAGGTATAGGTTCGCCATTTTTCTTTGCAGATTTCATCTTCCATGATTTCTTACTCAGGAGGTAGTCTGCAAAGTTCTTTTTGAACTCGTTATAACGTGAATCATCAAGGTACACAAGCATGGTACCGCGATGTTTTGCTCTCTCTATAAGTATGGAATCAGTAAGTGGGTCTATTTCAGGAACTCTCTCAGGTGGCTGTGCCGCAAGATAATGATCTATCTTTTCCAGGAATACATCCAGGTCACGTACGGTTCCCAATGTCCTTCTTATAGATTTTATGTTCTTGTAATAAGAAGACATTTCTTTCATGTTAAGATAATCTTCAAGAACCTCTACCACCGAGCGCATACGCATTGCAGCAACTCTCATGTCATGGAGTTCCTCAATATCCCGGCCAACCTTCGTACCTCTCTCATGTTCGACCATCTGGCCGAAATGATACATGAGTATCTTGCGTGCAGCTTCACGCATGGTATCGTCAGCTTTCACATTCGTTTTTTCAATTGACCTGAATTCAGCATAGGGGACAACAAATTCCTTTACATCTGCTGTTTCTTTTGAAGAAACTTCTTTCTCCTTAACAGATTCTGTTTCCGTTTCTTCCTCTTTCTCAGCAGTTCCTGCAATCTCCTCAGTTTCTTCTTCAATTTCAGGTTCGGTGATTTCAGCTATCTCCGGGAATTGTGTCGTTTCAAGAGCGGTAGGTTCTTCCGTTTCATCATCAACATCGCATATTTTTACGTTTTCATCACTGGCTGCATCTGCTGCAGTTATAATTTCAGTTTTAGTAGCGTTTTTTTCCTCATTGAATTCCATAATTATGGACTCCGGAAGTTTTTCTTCAGAAGTGGTATCGCTTACCACGTAGGTATTATTGTCATCACCGGTACCTGTAAAGAAAGCAGGCTCGTGGGTACCTGATGTGATGTTTGTCATTAGTATGCCTGCAAAGGTTGTGAGGACAGAACAATCGTTACGTTGAGCTTCACTGTATTGGACCTCCTCCTCATGATGCTCATTTTCCTGTCGGTCCGGACCACCCAGTGCCTGCAGGAAATAATTAACAAATATATTGATAAGCAGCAGGAATATGCCAAGTGAATATGCTATGATCGCATAGCTTACCTTTGGATAAATCCAGTTATCAGGGAAAGAGGACATGAAAACAAATAGTCCTGTTGCGGATAATAACAGGCCGACAAGGAAAGAATAACTGTGTGAGAACTTCCGGCGTATCCCTGCGACATTTATTCCTGCAAGGATCAACACCACACCTGTGGCAAGTAACATGCAGACTACCAGAATTGTTTCTGAACCGGAACCACGATTGAGTCTGCTGACTATAGCAAAAAGTAGTCCCGTCATGCATGACACAAGGCCTGCAAGAAAACCCAGTGATGCCGCTAAGGAATATTTTTTTACGAATACATTCGATGACATTCTTTTCCCCTCAGCAAGTATGATCGGCTTCTCTTTATTCCAGGCATATTTATATGTAACCTATATATGTAACCTATATAGCTGCAATCAGAGTTTGATCCGCTTCAGCTCTTTTATTGTTCCACGGATAATTTCCTGTTCACGCTTAAGTTGTCGCAACTGACTTTTGATAAGACGCTTTTTTTCCTTCTTATTTTTTGAATTGTCAAGCAGGTCTTTAGTATTCTTAATGTTAGCACGTGTTTTGAATTTCACAAGTTCCCTGTCTTTGAGTATTGCTTTGACAGGACATATTTTGATGCACTTTCCGCAATTAATGCATTTATTTTCTTCAATCAAGGCCTTTCCTTTTACCATATATATGGCATCCACAGGGCATTTTTTGATGCACTTCTTACATGACACACATTTTTTGTTGTTGACCCATGGCATGAAACTCTCTCCGTGTTATTAATTTGTCAAGCAGATATAAAAATATATAGGAATATATGTACTATAGATAAACGATGCAGCAATTTACATTCTGGTAAATAGAATCACAATTGAATCGGCTTTGAACAGGCACCTGTGTTACTTCATCAGGAGGGATAAGATATTATAAGCATTCAACCGGGTATTGATCCGCTATATGCCACTATACTGGAAAAAATCGTACTTTCGATGATGATAGGAATTCTTATTGGTCTTGAGAGGGAACACTGGAGATCGGACAAGAAAGTATTCGCAGGTGTCAGGACCTTTTCCATAACCTGCATTGCCGGTGCTGTTGCTGCATTTCTTGTTGATTATATTGGAATGTGGATACTAATACTGACCACAGTGCTGGTGTTATTTGCTTCAGCCTCCCTTATCTATCTTGTAAATATCATCAAAGGTAAATCCGGACTGACTACTGCTATTGCATTGTTCTGTACATATCTTCTGGGAATCATCGTGGCTGAAGGTCTTTATCTGATAGCCATAGTTACAGGACTTCTAATAACATTCCTGCTCATTGAGAAAAAACCACTTCATTCCTTTGCAGAACATCTCTCTGATGAAGATATTAGTAGTGCACTCAAATTCCTTGCAGTTGCTTTTGTGCTTTATCCGGTAGTCCCCGAAGAGCCGATCTTCGGGATAATAAACCTGAAACAATCCATACTTATTGTTGTGCTGGTTTCCTTCATTAGTTTTGTAAGCTATGTATCCCTGAAAAAAATGGGTCCAAAAGGTGGCATCCCTTACTCGGGTTTCTTTGGAGGTTTTATAAGCAGTGAAGCAACAGTTGCAGCACTTGCAGGTCTCTCAAAAAAGGGCCCTCTGCTAAAAGATTCGGTCCATATAGGTTCTTTGCTGTCAGTTGTTTCCATGATAATCAGCAACACAATAATTGCACTGATAGCAGATCCGACTGCCCAGACAGCTATGATAATGGCTCCTTCTTTTATTATCATGGGAATCGTGGCCCTTGTATTTGTTGCTCTTAAATGGAAAAAGACAGTAAATCCCCAGGAAAGTATCGAAATAGGATCGCCTTTTGCCCTTGGCCCGGCATTTAAATTCGGCGCTGTTTTTACAATACTGCTTGTAATTGCAAATTACGCAAATGTGTATGGAGGAGCCGAAGGAACCTATATAACCGCACTGGGCGGGATCGTCAGCAGTTCAGCAGTTACCGCCTCCGTTGCAGCCCTTGCTTTTACGGGGAATATCTCCGTTCACACTGCCGGTATAACAGCCGTACTTGCAGGTCTTGTAAGCACTCTCAATAAGCCATTATATATCAAAGTAAGTGGTTCATCGGAGTTTTTCAGGACAGCAGTATTATCTTTCATAGTTATTGCACTGTTTGGAGCAGTTACTTTGCTGGTATGGAGTTTCTATATCGGATAATTGGGAGTATATTTGTGTCAATATAACTATATATACAAAGATAAACCATTATTTATGATGATAACATGCTTGAAAATGTAGATCTTACCAAAACTCTTCCTAAAGACGAGTATAAGAAAATAATGGAAGAACTGAAAATACGCATGGGGGAACTACAGCGAAAAGCGTGGAAAATGGATATTCCAATCATTATTGTTTTTGAAGGCTGGCACGCTTCAGGTATGTCGGAGATCATTAACAGGTTCCTTCTGACTTTAAGTCCAATGGGTTTTAACCTGCACACAACTGGAAGACCGTGTTATCAGGAGGAGCAGAAACCTCTTTTATGGCGTTTCTGGACAAAGATTCCCCAAAATGGCAGAATGGTCATTTTTGACAGGAGCTGGTACCGCAGGATTATCATTGAACATAACAAAAAAGGTAAAAACAACAAGGATATGGATAAATGTCTTGAAGGACTTACTTATTTTGAAAGACAGCTCACAGACGGTGGTTACCTTATGGTCAAACTGTTCCTGCATATCAGTAAAGAGGAACAGGATACACGATATAAGGAAATGAAATATACCGGTGTTCCTCAGTTCATTATTGAAGAGGAAGAGCGGGATTATCTTAATGAGTATGATAAATACCTGCCACTTATTGAAGGAATTCTTGAAAAGACAGATCGTTCCTTTGCACCATGGACTATTGTAGAAGCAGATGACAGAAATTTTGCAACCGTCAAAGTACTGGCAAAAGTCATCGAATCTATTGAATATAAAATCCAGGATCTTGAAAACAAGGCATTGCTGGAACAAAACCAAAAGAAGGACAATTGTATTATTCCTAATATCGATTCTTCCATTCTGGAAAAGATCGATCTTGATAAGAGTCTCACTTACGAAGAGTACAAAAATGAAAAGAAAAAATGCCAGAAAAAGCTGAAAACCCTCCAGTATGACCTTTTCAGAAACAGAATCTCATTAATAGTTGTATTTGAGGGCTGGGATGCCTCCGGCAAAGGCGGGGGTATCAGAAGGCTTGTCAAAAAACTCAATCCCAGACTTTACCAGGTAAGTCCTATTGGGGTGCCCACACCTGATGAACTACGGCGCCATTACCTGTGGAGATTCTATAACCAGATACCTGAAGCAGGTCATATCGGGATATATGACAGGAGCTGGTACGGAAGAGTGCTGGTTGAGAGGGTCGAGGATCTGTGCAATGTTGAGGAATGGAAAAGTGCCTACAGGGAGATCAATGAATTTGAAGAAACGCTTTCCAATTACGGTACTATTATTGTCAAGTTCTGGATGCACATTGATAAGGAAGAGCAGCTAAAAAGGTTCAAAGAGCGTGAAAAAGTTGACTACAAGCAATGGAAGATAACTCCTGATGACTGGCGTAATCGTGAAAAGTGGAACCTCTACCTTGACGCTGCCGATGAAATGCTTACAAAGACCAGTACTTCATGGGCACCCTGGACCATTGTGGAGTCCAATGACAAATACTATTCCAGGATAAAAATAATGGAAACGGTCATTGACCGTGTTGAAACTGAGTTGAAAAGACGCGGGCTTCAGTAATCATTTCTATCAGTGTTCATATAACTATTCCGGAAACGCAGATTCCGCCTTATTTTGCGTCTGTGTCAGCAACAATATGCTCTGTGCTGAAATATAGATCTCACTCATCATTTCATTAATTCACTTCTATATTTTGAAAAATGATGCATTAAGAATGACGGACAACTCTACCCCACAAAATAATATATTTAGTATCTTTTGCATGGTAACTAAAAGACTTATACATATTATCGTATAACCCGCAAAATTAATGGATAACTCCCTTATTTGACCACTAAATAATTATACCATGGTTTAATGGATTTAATTATATAATGTAACACAACATGATGGGCACTGCAATTATGATCACTTGTGTAAAAGTTAAACTAATTGATCTGTCTGGAAGGCACATTATATTCTCACATGACTAACAACCAGTGATATTTCGAGCCATCAATAAAGGGTTATAATGAAAAACAATAACGTACCATCCAATTGCATTCAGGATGAAATGAAACCAGACTACACTCAGCTATTCAATAACGATTATGCTATTATGTTACTTGTCGATCCTGAAAGCCTTCAAATCATTAATGCCAATGCTGCTGCTTCTATTTATTATGGCTGGTCATGTGAAGAAATTATAAAAAAGAAAATAAGTCAAATAGATATCTTATCTGAAGATAAAATAAGAGTGGAACTTTGCAAAGCTAAAGAGGGTATTAATAATCATTTTATTTTTAAACATCAACTGCAAAATCTGGAAGTTCATGATGTTGAAATTTGTGCCATTCCAATCAAAGCTGAAGATAAAACCCTGCTTTGCCTGATAATCCATGATATAACTAAAACAAAACAGATAGAAGAAGATAACCTTCTTGAAAAAGCCAGATTGAGAAGCATCCTTGAGATTCTGGGTTCAAAACATGATTCTATTCAGGAATTCCTTGACTTTACACTAAACGAAGCTATTAATCTCACTAATAGCAAATTTGGTTACATCTATCATTATAGTGAGGAAAAAGAGCAGTTCACTCTAAGCACGTGGTCTAATGATGTAATGAAAGAGTGCGAGATACCCGAACCCCAGACCGTATATTATCTCAAAGAAACGGGCATCTGGGGGGAAACGGTCAGGCAACGTAAGACAATAATTGTAAATGATTTTCATGCTCCGGGCACTTCGAAAAAAGGCTATTCTGAGAGACATGTTAAACTTCACAGGTTCATGACTGTTCCCATTTTCAAAAATGATAAGATTGTTGTTGTAATCGGGGTCGCTAATAAAGAATCAAACTATGGTGATAACGATGCTCTACAGCTTACCTTACTCATGGATTCTGTATGGAATGTAATAGGAAAGATAGGAGCTGAGCATGCACTAAAAGAGAGTGAGAAGAAATACAGGTGTCTCTTTGAAAACGATATCGGTGGTGTGGCAATCCATAAAATGGTTTTTGACGCTAATGGTAATCCAATTGATTATATCTTCCTTGATGCAAATGAAGCGTTTGAAAAGCATACCGGACTGAAAGTAGCTGATATTATAGGAAAGCGTGTTACTGAAGTTCTTCCCGGGATTGAAGAAACATCTTTGGTAGAAACATATGGAAAGGTTGTCCTCACTGGAACTGCTTCTAATTTTGAAACATTTTCACCACAATTGGATAGGCATTATAGTATCAATGCCTACAAAGTGGACCTAGATTGTTTTGCTACTGTATTTCAGGACATAACTGAACGTAAAAACGCGGAAATAGCACTAAAAAACAGTGGGGGACAACTGCGCACATTGGTGGATACTATTCCTGATCTGGTCTGGCTAAAGAATACAGATGGGGTATATCTTTCATGCAATACCAGGTTTGAGCGTTTTTTCGGCGCAAAAGAAGAAGAGATTGTCGGGAAAACCGATTATGATTTTCTTGGAAAAGAACTTGCGGACCTCTTCAGGCAAAAGGACATTGAAGCATTAGATGCTGGTGGACCATCGATCAATGAGGAACTCATTACCTATGCGGATGACGGACACAAAGAATATCTGGAAACCATTAAAAGTCCTATGCATGATTCCGGTGGTAAAGTCATAGGAGTTTTAGGTGTTGGAAGAAACATTTCTGAAAGAAAACAAGCAGAAAAGGACATCTTAGAGGAACGCAAACGTCTGGAGAATATAATCGAAAGTACGAATGTAGGTACATGGGAATGGAACATACAGACTGGTGAAACCTTATTCAATGAACGTTGGGCAGAGATAGTGGGTTATACTCTGGATGAGTTGAAACCACTTGATATCAAGGCATGGAATAAACTGGTTAATCCTATAGACATGAAAAGATCAGAATCACTTCTTAAAAAGCATTTTGCCGGTATATCGGATTACTACGAACATGAAGTCCGTATGCGGCACAAAAACGGGGATTGGATATGGGTTCTTGATCGTGGTAAAGTAATAGAGTGGGATGAAGATGGAAATCCACTTCTTATGTATGGAACCCATTTTGACATCACAGAGAAAAAGAGAGCTGAAAAGAAAATTGAAGAGGAACGTGCTAGAAGGAGTATCCTCATTGAACAATCAAATGATGGAATTGTGGTTAACAATGACAAAGGAGAAGTTGTTGAGGCTAACCAAAAATATGCGGATATGCTAGGCTATTCTATGGATGAAGTCCTGCAATTACACATATGGGATTGGGACGATGTTTTGACAAAGGACGAAATTCTTGAATTGATTAAGGATATTGATGACTCTGGCTTAACATTTGAAACACGCCACCGTCGTAAGGATGGTACTGTGCTTGATATTGAGATTAGTGCAAATGGAGCATTCTTTGGTGGTCAGAAGCTGGTTTTCAGTGTCTGCAGGGACATTACCGACAAAAAGAGGGCCGAAGAAATGCTCAGACAGGCAGAGCAGAAATACAAACATGCATACAAACTCTTGAAAGAAGTTATTGAGAGTCCAAAGGATGTTGTTATATTCGCTCTGGATAAAAATTATCATTACATTACTTTTAATGAGAATCACCAGATGACGATGGAATATATATGGGGTACTAAAATTGAAATTGGTTCCAATATACTTGATTACATCAAAAGTCCCGAAGACAGAAAAAAAGCAAAAAGCAATTTTGATAGAGTACTTGCAGGAGAAGCCTTCACTATTGTTGAAGAATACGGTGATTCCTTATTAGAAAGAAAATGGTACGAAAACGTGTACAGTCCCCTGGAAGATGATGAGGGGAATGTTGTCGGGCTTACATTGTTCTTAACGGACATAACTGAAAGTAAACAGGCTGAAATGGCTCTTCTTCAGGCAAAAACATTGGCTGAAGAATCGAATAAAATAAAAACCGAGTTCATTGCAAACATGAGCCACGAACTTCGTACACCTCTTAATTCAGTAATTGGTTTTTCCCAGGTATTAAATGATGAGCTATTTGGCGAGTTAAACGATAAGCAAAATCATTATGTCTGCAATATACTTAAAAGTGGGACTCATCTCCTGAAATTGATAAATGATATCCTTGATATTTCAAAAATCGAATCTGGCAGCATGGAATATTATCCCGAAACGATTGATCTTTACGAAGAAATATATAAGGTTATGATATTGACAGGTCCCCTGTTCAAAGAGAAAAGTCATGATTTTGAAGTAAACTTCGAATTTGAGAAGCTTGAAATTAATGCTGACAGGTTAAAGATCAAACAGGTTATCTATAATCTTCTTAGCAACGCTATTAAATTCACACCTGAAAAAGGTAAAGTGCAACTTAATTCTAAAATTGTGGACGGCAATGCTGAGATATCCGTATCTGACAATGGTATAGGTATTCCTCATGATCTGCAAAGAACAATATTCAATCCATTTAAACAGGTTAGCTCTTTTGCAAATCGTAATCATGATGGAACAGGATTGGGACTCGCTATTGCCAAACATTACATTGAGATGCATTCAGGAGAAATCGCTGTTGAAAGCGAACCTGGTAAAGGTAGTACTTTCACCGTTAGAATACCACTTGATCAGGCTCAGTAATCTTCCCTGAAATAGATGTCCCGATCAAAGAGCAAGCGCCAGAGGTCAGCTTTGGTATCAGCCCTGTCAGCATCAATGCTTGCTCCCCTTCCAGCTATTTTTACGATAATATCCTCTTTTGTGAGATCGATTTCTGATATTCTGCTATCCATCCTGCTGTAATCCATGCCATCAGCTATCCTTAAAATGGCTGAAAGTTTGAGTATATCATCCCGCATCTGGGGTGGGAGAATAAAGAATTTCTTTTTCAGGGATAGTTTTTCCAGTTTTCCCAGGTCTATTCTTTTCTTGTGCAGGAATGTTATCCATGGGAGAAATGTACATAGAGGATATGGAAGTTCATCAGGGCATGTTTCTGAGAGAATTTCCCGTCCGACCTTATGATGCTTATTTGCACCGGTCATAACGCCTATATCATGAACAACTGAAGCAATTCTTAAGGTATGAAGCAACTCACTGCGCAAATGATGTATGCTTTTAAGTTCCTTAAACAACCGGTAGGAGTTTTCCGCAACTTTCCTTGCATGTTCTCTTTCAATGCCGTATTCCTTGATTATTTCCTGAAGAGGTGAATATTTGACAGTTCTATTTTCAGTATCAATCTTATAATTCAAAATACTGGCATTTTTCCTGACATTTTTCATGAAAAGCTTAAGACCATTATCAAATTTTGAACTGCTTCCCGGAGTAAGTACTTCATCATCCCTGAGATATTCAGCTATTTGGTTCAGTTCAGATTCCGTACCATCGCCTGTGAGTTCAACTTCCAGTTCAAGATAACTTTTCCTGGATTTATCACAGGTAAGAACCACATCATCAAAGCTCATCTCTGCAACATTTCTCTGGTCGATGCCCAGAAGGAAATCCGTTCTTTTGTGTGTTACAGTGAACAAAGGAAAAAGTTCGCCAGAACCTATCATGGAAAGTACTCTTTCCCTGAGAACACAATTATCCCATTCTTTCACAGGCAGCTTTTCAGTAAGTGTGAACTCGAGTTCTTCTCTCATGTGTATAAGAGAGCCTGAAGTGGAAAGTGATTTTAATGTATAGGTGACTTTGTCCTCTTTTTCGCGGCAGCGGAATGAAAAGCCAGAAGCATAAATTGCCATATCCATGGTATCAATATATGTGTCGATGAATTCCTTGTCGACAGGTTTGCCTACACTGAACCTTTTTATCGATGTCATGCCTTTGAGTTTTTCAAAGGTATCACGTTTTGGTATGAGAAATTTAGCTTCGATTTCCATACTGAGGAATATGTTTCAAGAGTAAAAAAGTTTCTTCTATATACTCGACTCTGATAAAAAATAGGTCATATGGAGTTAAAATTAGAAATAGAACGTTTTTAATCAGGAATTGGTTGTAGATACGGCTCCTTTTTTCATGAACACGTAGGACCCATCTCCTCTGCTGACAAATCCCATCTTTTCCCAGAAACCAATTGCTTTAGGCCTTACTCTGTCCGCAACAATCATATTGAACTGTGATTTTAAATAATCGATTGTCTTTTTCCCATAGTGTCTACCTTCAAATTCCGGGAAAATGTTGATGGAGTAGATTATAAGGATTTTATTGTTTTCCTTTCCCCTGGCTTTTCCAACTCTTATGCCTCTCCTGTCTATGTTCATCCACCTGCATTCAGATCCATGTGTGGGTGGAAGCAGTGTAAATTTGAGTTCCTGGGGCATGTTCATACTATCCTTGATGTATGAAGGCTCTTAGTTCAGTTTTCGGTATAGCTGTGCGTTTGGTACTACAGGTTCAAAGTGGTCCTGAAGTATCCCCGGCATTTTCTGGGTTTGTTCGGTTGCGAAATAGCCGCCATCAAGAGAATCGTGGAACATCTGCATTACTTCTACCCTCTCGGCTTCGTTGAAGTGCAGGAGCACATTCTTGCATAGAACGAGGTTCAGGCCTGTCCTTACAGGTTTCATATCCAGAAGATTGTGTTTTGTATATTCCACACTTCTTCTGATCTCATCGGCTATCTGGTAGTGATCAGGCTCGTCTGCAGGTGAGAAATATTTCTCAAAGATAGGTTTTGGTATTCTCTGCACCATTTCCCTTGGATAGATTCCTTCCTTGATAATATCGCCGAAAAGGTTACTGTTATCAATGTCTGTTGCATGTATCTTTACGTTCCTGAAAATCATTCCCATATTCTCTCTTAACACTATAGCCAGGGAATATGGCTCAGGCCCCATCGCACAACCTGCATCCCATATATGGATATATCTCCTGCTTCTAAGTTCCGGAATTACATAATCTCTGATCATTTCCAGCGTTTGCATGTCCCTGAAGAAGTACGTGAATGCCATAATTTTTCTCTCCTATATTGAAAAGAAACCCATGTACCTGAATATATATATAATGTACAAAAATCGGGGAAGTATGGCCACATTCTTTGATGCTGGTAATCAAATGTAAAGGTTGAAAACCAAAGTTCACAAAAATCCAAGAATAAACAATAAACTGTCTCTGTAGAATTCCTGGCATTAAAACATTAAGGAAGTTTGTAAACTGATCTATCGTAAGTCACGAATAACTTGATTGATCCCGAAGGTTCCGGCGGAGCCGGCGTTCTCCCAAAATAAGAAACAAAATAGTCTGCAAATCCCTTGTACTTTCTTCCCAAGACTCATGCAAAATTCTCTGTGCAAATGCAATAGCCTTCGTAATTATCTTCTGTGCAGCAACATCGGAATGTGCCGCCTTCGGCAGTTGGTGGCTTTGCTTTTAGATTGCAAGTTGTTTTTGTGGAAATAAAAAGAGCTATGTTTGTGTCACTCACATAAACAGAAAGTCTACAGAGTCAATAAACTAAAAAGTTAAAAAAGAAATGTAAACAAATAAAAGTTAAATCCTGCCGTCTCAGGCAAGATTTGCGATTTCCTGTACTTCCTTTTTGTCCATGACCTTTGCCAGGTCAAGAAGTATCAGAAGACGGTCATCGATTTTTCCTACACCGGTTATGTACTCCCGGCTGATATTTGACGTCACAAGTTCAGGTGCAGGATCTACACTTGACTTTGGAATTCTCAGGACTTCGTTGACAGAATCAACTATCATTCCGACAACATTTTCGCCTATCTCAACAACAATTATGCGTGAATGTGCATCTACTTCCTTGGAAACAAGATTGAAGCGCTTGTCAAGGTTAATGACAACGATAATCCTGCCACGGAGATTAATAACTCCTTCCACAAATTCAGGAGACTGGGGGATCTGAGTGATCTCAGGCATCCTGATGATCTCCTGGACTTTCATAATCTCTACGCCAAACTCCTCGCCACCCAGCTGGAAAACTACCATCTGTAATAACTCATCAGTCGGACCATTTCCGGATATTGAAACATCTTTCATATTCTCATCTCATTATACGAGGATTTGTTCCTCTCTCTCTGTTTCTTTCCTTTCCCCGGGGCTAGGAGTATTCCCGCCATTCATGGAAACGGATTCTAAAATAAATTTGTCAACTACGACTTTCATATCAGCTGCAAGTCTTGAAAGATCTCCTGCTGAACTTGAAAGCTCCTGCATTGTTGCACTCTGTTGTTCTACAGCTGCTGATGCTTCTTCAGTTCCTGCAGCGGATTTTTCAGATATTGAGCTAACTTCTTCTATTGAGGAAGTAACTTCTTCAATGGAAGCAGACTGCTCCTGGGCAGCAGCAGCAATATCCTGTATCATGTTAGCTATAAGTGTACCTGCATCTACTACCTGTTCAACAACCTGCACTGCTTCATTCAGGGCAAGTGCACCGGTATCAACTTCAGCTGAACCCTGCTGCATTGAAGTAACTGCATTGTGAGTTCCTTCCTGGATCTCGCCTATAAGTGTTGATATCTGCTTTGCCGCATTACCTGAATCTTCTGCAAGCTTTCTTACTTCATCTGCCACCACTGCAAATCCACGTCCATGTTCTCCTGCACGCGCTGCTTCAATAGCTGCATTAAGGGCAAGTAGGTTGGTCTGGTCTGCAATGTTTGTGATCAGGTTAACAATTTCTCCAATTTGTTTGGATTTGCCATCAAGTTCCATAATAACACCTGATGAATCTGAAGTTGCAGTTCGGATTGAATCCATCTTGACGAGGAGGTCCTTTGCAATTGTACCAAGGTTGCTTATCAGGTCATTGGAATCTTTTGCGTTCTCTGCCGCTTTCTGCGAGTTAGTTGCAACTTCCTGCACTGTCATGGTCATATCAACCATTGCACGGGATACTTCTTCTGTTTTAGAAGCCTGGCTCTGTGCACCTCTTGATATCTCTGAAACGGTATCAGTTACCTGATATGATGATGCTGACATTTCTTCAACTGAAGCAGACATCTCTTCAGCGGTTGATGCAACGTTTCTTGAACTGTCATGTACCATGGATACAACTTCGTTCAGTGATCTTCTGGTGTTTTCCACATTATCTGTAAGTAGCTTGAATTCACCTACGCCATGAACAGAAACTGGATGGCTCAGATCGTTGTTTGCAATTGCTTCAAGTACATGTGATGAATCTGCAATAATTGCCTGCAGGTTTTTACCAAAAGCATCAACTGTGTCAGCAAATACCTTGAAATCGCCTTCTGTCTCAAAGCTGAACCTTGCGTTAAGCTTACCTGATGAGAATTCATTGACCATGCGCATTGCTTCATTCATTGGTGTCACAAGGGCATCAATAGCTTCGGAAACTGCTTCTATTGCATCCTTATATGCACCATTAAATTGTGATGAATCCGCCTTGTAGTTAAGGTTACCACTCTTTGCTGCATTGCCGAGTTTAACGAATTCATTACCAAGGTTCTCAATGTTTGTCATCATTGTGATGTAACATGGGATAAGTTCATCATTCTCTGAACGTTTGCCTGTCTTCTTCAATCCATCAAGATCACTCAGGTCACCCTTAGCAATATTCTTGTTAACATTTGTAATAGTGAGCATTCTCTGGCTAATTCCATTTGTTGCTTCTGCTACTTCAGCATAGATTCCCTGGTAATCGCCTTCCACACTTTTTGTAAGGTCATTGTTCTGCATCAGGTGCAGGACTTCATTTGCTTCAACAAGTCCACCAAGGCCATCAATACAATCGTTGATATTGTTCTTGAGAATGTTGAAATCACCCTGGTATTCATCAGTTATCTTTTCAGGTATTTCTCCTTTAGATATCTGCTCTAC
This sequence comes from uncultured Methanolobus sp., assembly GCF_963665675.1. Taxonomy (NCBI): domain Archaea; kingdom Methanobacteriati; phylum Methanobacteriota; class Methanomicrobia; order Methanosarcinales; family Methanosarcinaceae; genus Methanolobus; species uncultured Methanolobus sp. Next base: position 2,493,202 of record NZ_OY762426.1, read on the forward strand.
ATAATCTGCGGCGACATTGAGCGGATCGATTACAGCATCAAGTGTGTTATTTACACCTTCCACGACTTTACGGAAGTCACCTTCATGTCTTGAAGCATCTGCACGGGTATCAAGACGCCCCTCAACTGCCGCTGTTGCAAGCATGTTAGCATCTGTGATCAGACTGGAAACTGCTGTTGCCATATCATCAAGAGATTCATATATTTTTGAGAAATTCTCATACTGAACAGCAGTGTGTTCACTGGCAGTGGTTATGTTCGAGTCGATCTCCAGATTACCGGATGCAATATTCTCCAGGTTAGCAACCAGGCGCGTAATCTCTTTTGAAGTGTAAACTGCGTTCACCTTTGAAGCTGAGACATCCTGAACGACCTCGATATGACCGATCTGTTCACCCTTGGAGTCATATATGTATGAGGTATCTACCTGCAAGTGGCTCTTCTCTCCATCTTCCCCGGGTTGTTCGAAGAACGTAAGTGGGTTCCCATTCTCTAACCTGCAGATACCACATTTTTCTGTGCCGCATATGTTGGCTCCCCATTCACTGCATTGATGACCAATTACCTCCGCACGCTTCAGACCTGTTGCTTCTTCGGCTGGTTTGTTAAGGAAGGTCCAGTTAAGATTATTATCTGTTACTGATATTGGGAAAGGAATACTGTCAAGAATTGAATTATACCAATATACTTTATTTACAACAGTATCAAGAGTGTTGTTTACTCCATCTACAACTTTACGGAAGTCACCGTTGTGCCTGCTCGCATCAGCACGGATCTCAAACTGCTCATTGATTGCAGCTTCTGCGAGCATCTCTGAGTCTTTAATAAGCGCCCCTACTGCATCTATACACTGGTTGAGATTGTTCTTGATCTCGTTGAAATCACCGTTATAGTCATCAGTGATCTTTTCAGGAATATCACCTTTGGAGATCCGATCAACGTATTCTGCGGTTGCATTGAGTGGAGCGATCAAAGCATCAAATGCACCGTTTACGGTATCAACAGCTTCCTGGAAAAGACCACCGAACTCCGAAGAAACCACCCGGTAGTCCAGATTTCCGGCTTCGGCCGCCTGTCCGAGTTCAATGAACTCATCAGCCATTCCCTTGACTGTTTCCATGAGTCCGATTGTGTATGGCAATAATTTATCGTTGTCAGAACGCTTTCCAGCCTGTTTATATCCTGGAAGGTCGCTGAAGTCACCTCTGGCCATGAACTCGAATGTACGCTGGATATTGAGAAGCCTGTTGCGTACCTCATTTACAGCGTAAGCATTGTCCTTGAATATTCCTTCGTATTCTCCTTCAACTCCATTATCAAAGTCATTGACGGCCAGTTTGAGCAGAATATCTGTGCTCTCGTTTAGTGGCTTTGCAATAGAATCAAGAGTATTATTCAGGTTCTCGATAATAGTCCTGAATTCTCCTCCATGCCTTGTGGCATCCGCACGGATGTCAACATCACCCTCGGAACCGGCATGTGCCAGCATTTCCGAATCTTCTATCAGGGCATTGATGGCATCTACACAGATATTGAGCCGGTCTTTGAAGTCATTGTAACTGCCTTTAAAGTCCTTTGTTATTTTTGGAGGAATATCTCCGTTGGAAAGGCGGGTTACATATTTTGACGCTGCCATAAATGGAGTCACTATGGCATCAATCATCTGGTTTACACCCGCAGCAAGTTCCCTGAACTCACCTTCAAAGTCATCAGGTTTTGTCCTTACGTCCAGACGACCTTCAACTGTTGCAGTTACCATCTGATTTACCTGCTTTGATAGTTCATGTTGCTGTTCAGCTTCATTTTTCCATCCCGCAGCTTTATCCAGAAACGCGTTCAATGTCTCTGTCATCTCTCTTTCAGTACCAGTTGATCCTGTACTGATCCTGATGTCTGAATCACCTTCATCAAAGGCATTTAGAACATCAATGATATCACTATATAACTTGTTATTTTTCCCTAACATGTTTTCACCCTACAGTAATGAAAGTCGGACAAAATATGTTCCACTTTTACACACCTGCTGCCGATTAGCATAATATGCTACTTCTATATTATTATATTTATTCAACATTAGAGATGTATATAATTATATAAAAATATATCTTTGAAAAATACGAAGGCATACGTGTGGATTGGCAGCTATTGTTTTTACAAAACTATAGTTCTAAAAAAACTGTATCCATATAGCCTTATTTGGTAATGCTCAATTGTTCCTCTTTTCCTAATACTTTTCAGGAGTTAATTAATATGGGATATATTTCCGATGACGGTATTTGAACCTGATAACACATTTCCTATTCAGAATTTCAGGAATATATCATATGTATCTCGTTTTGACTTATACAAAAATACCAGATATTTCACTGACAGTTTCCAACTTGAAAACAACTAGAAGATGATTCCACGATTATTGTAGTCATACATATAATTATACAAAAGTCACGTGACGAAATTATTCCAGTGTATTATGCAGATATTTTTGTTATCCATTTGGGAAAACTCCGGCTTTGCCGGATCCCTCGGAACAATTCAAGTTATTCATAATCCACGGCAAATCAGTCTGCAAACTGATAACAACTCTATTATCTTTTACGTGTTTTAACACCAGTTAAAAATAAGGTGAATGAAAAGGCTATTCTCCATAACATGAAATTAGTAAATTGTTATACAAAGGCCAGTTTGTAAAGCAGCCTCATTATCCACTCATCATAACTACTCCGTCTCACACGAGTGCAGAGTTTTCCATAGCAGATTCACTAACCTGCCTGTCATTAGATTTCGTTTCATAATTCTCTCCGATTTCCACACGGACTGTTCTGAATCTGCTTACAAGCTGTTTCATGTCTTTGGCTATATATGACAGGTCATCTGCAGCGTTTGCAAGTTCATTCATTGAAGATGTCTGTTCCTGGACTGCTGCTGCGGTTTCTTCTGTACCTGCTGCGGTTTCTTCGGAAATCGCTGCTACTTCTTCAACGGAGGATGCCACTTTTTCAATGGCAGATGATTGTTGTTCTGCAGCAGAAGCGATGTCTACTACCATCCTGGTAATGTCATCAACAACAACTATCACCTGTTCGATCTCCTTGACACCTTCCCCAAGGGATTCAGCACCCTTTGAGACTTCAATTGTGCCTGTTTCCATGGAAGTAACAGCTTCAGACGTACCGTCCTGAATCTCATGTATAAGGTCTGCGATCTGTTTGGCAGCGTTTCCTGAGTCCTCTGCAAGTTTTCTGACCTCATCTGCAACAACGGCAAATCCACGGCCGTGCTCTCCGGCACGGGCAGCTTCAATTGCAGCGTTAAGAGCAAGCAGGTTCGTCTGGTCCGCAATGTTTGTGATAAGACTTACGATTTCACCGATGCGTTTTGATTTTTCTTCCAGATTGTTGATAACAGAAGCAGAACCGGAGACTGCTTCCTTTATTCCATCCATCATAATGAGAAGTTCATTACTGGTCTTTCCAAGTGAAGTCATTCTTTCATTGGATTCACGTGCATGGCTTGCAGCATTTTGCGAATTACATGCAACATCCTGGATGCTCTGTGTCATATGCTGCATGGTACGGGATACTTCCTCGGTTTTCAGGGACTGGTCATGTGATCCCCGGGAAATTTCCTCTACTGTCCCTGAAACTTCTATTGCTGAAGAATTCAATTGTGTGGTTGATGCTGACATATTGTTGGCAGTGTTTACCACATGATTGGCGGTTTTGATTACATGTGATACTATATCATTAAGCGATAAGCGTGCACGTTCAATGCCATCGGTAAGTTTCCTGAACTCTCCTACTGATTCCACAGTTATTTCCCTGGTTAGGTTATCTTTTGAGATCTCAGATAATACTTCACTGGAATCGCTTACCAGTTCCCGGAGGTTATCGCCAAAGGAGTTGAGGGTATTTGCCAGTTCTTCAAAATCTCCGTTCATTTTCATTGTTATCCTGGCATCAAGGTCACCCTTTGCATACGAGTTGAGTACATCACAACTTATGTTCAATGGTGTGACGATGGCATCAAGCGTACTGTTAAAACCTGAAATGACCCTGGCGAAATCGCCTCTGTGTTGTGAATTATCGGCACGCACTGAAAGCTGTCCTTCCACACCTGCCTGTGCCAGTAACTGGGAATCCTCTACCAGGAGATTAATGGCATCAATGCACACGTTGATATTGTTCTTGATCTCGTTGAAATCCCCATAATACTCATCTGTGATAGGAGCAGGAATGTCGCCTTTGGATATCCTGTCAATGTATTCAGCAGCCACGTTCAATGGAGATACCACCGCATCAAAAGCTGCATTGACATCCTGTATGGCTTCATTATATACTCCCTCAAAACCGGAAGGATCGGCTCTGAAGTCCAGTTTTCCTTCTTCAACGGCAGATCCCAGGACTACTAACTGGTCGACAAGACCCTGAATGCTTTCCATCATCTTTGTGTAAGCAGGAATGAACTCATCATTCTCGGATCTTCTACCTATTTCCCTGTATGTTTCAAGCATTCTTAAGTTTCCGCCGGCTATTTCCTGTGTGGTGTTCAGTACCACTTTGTTGTGATTCAGGGCTTTGTTGGTACCTTCAGCAATTTCACCATAGATTCCCTGATAATTATCGGACACCTCAGTTGTGAGGTCGTTCACTGCCATTCTCTGAAGCACTTCGTTACATTCAACAAGCGCCCCCAACCCGTCAATACACTGGTTGAGGTTGTTCTTTATCTCATTGAAGTCTCCTCTGTATTCGTCAGTGATCTCTTCAGGAATATCACCTTTAGATATGCGGTCAATATACTCTGCTGCAACGTTCAGCGGGCCGATGCATGCATCAAGACAGTCATTTACTCCTTCTACAATATTACGGAACTCACCAATATGCCTGCCTGTATCTGCACGTGTATCAAGTCTTCCGTCAACTCCTGCACGAGCCAGCATTACTGAATCTTCAACTAAGTTATTGATAGCATCGATACATCCGTTTATGTTGTTTTTTATTTCATTGAAGTCCCCATAGTACTCATCTGTGATAGGTGCGGGAATATCACCTTTGGATATTCTGTCAATATATTCGGCAGCCACATTAAGGGGTGATATCACCGCATCAAAAGCTGCGTTGACATCCTGTATGGCTTCATTATATACTCCTTCAAAGGCTGATGGGTCTGTTCTGTAATCCAGCTTTCCTTTCTCTACGGCAGAACCAAAAGCTACGAATTGATCAACAAGGCTCTGGATGCTTTCCATCATCTTTATGTATGCAGGAATGAACTCGTCATTTTCTGACCTCTGTCCAATTTCCCTGTATGTTTCAAGCATTCTTAAGTTTCCACTGGCTATTTCCTGAGTTGTGTTCAGCACTACTCTGTTGTGCTCTATTGCTTTGTTTGTTCCTACAGCAATCTCTTTGTATATTCCCTGGTATTCGCTTTCCACTTTGGTTGTGAGGTCGTTCACTGCCATTTTCTGTAGTACTTCATTACATTCAACAAGAGCTCCCAATCCGTCAATGCACTGATTGAGATTGTTCTTTACCTCGTTAAAGTCTCCATTGTATGAGTCTGTGATCTTCTGTGGGATGTCACCTTTGGATATTCTGTCAATATATTCAGCTGCAACATTGAGAGGACCGATGAATGCGTCCAGGCAACCGTTTACTCCTTCCACTACTTTACGGAAATCTCCATTGTGCCTGCTGGCATCCGCACGCATGTCAAGCTGGCCTTCAACACCCGCCTGTGCCAGCATTATGGCATCTTCAACAAGAGCATTGATTGAATCTATGCACATGTTAAGATTGTTCTTTATTTCGTTGAAGTCACCTTTGTATTCATCTGTTATTTTTTCAGGAATGTCTCCTTTAGATATGCGGTCTATGTATTCGGCAGAAACATTGAGTGGTCCCATTACAGTATCAAGGAGTTGGTTTACTCCTTCCAGGACATTTTTGCAATTCCCTTCCAGCCCGGATGTATCACCACGGGCATCAAGTTTGCCCTCGACAACAGAATTTATGAGCTCTGTAATTTGTTTTTCAAGCATCTGGTTATGGAAATCTTCTGCTTCTTTCAGGTCAATAATACTTCTTTTTTTCACCAGTTCGTTTTTCATGGAAAAATAGTCGTCCAGAAGATAATTCAGGGACTTTGCCAGTTTTTCATCCTGAGCTGACTTATTTGAGGAAACCCTGGCATCTGAATCTCCAGAGTTTACTGCCTCAAGCACATTAATAAGTTCTGTTTTTAATCTATCGTTTTTGCCTAGCATTATTAACCCGTCCGTTAACGATTAAAGTACCTTTGGGTTTTACCATTATGATACTTTTCAAAGCATAGTGTTAAGTTATGATTAGCACCTTTGCATTGCAGAAGAATATTATATCTATACTAAATATATAAATTTATCTGGGTATAAAAACTCTTTTTTCTAGTTTCACTTCCACAATTATATACATATTCCATATGCTGTATATGTGTTAGTTTTCCAGATAATATCCATTTATTCAATTTTAGTATATTTTTCGAGAAGAGATTAATTCCAGAAATCTTCCCAAAAGGCAGCAGGAACAACTGGAGAAACTGGTTTCACAGAGGACAGCTGAACTTGAAGAAGCAAATGTTGCTTGATGAAGATGGGAATTTCCGGGGTTTTCAGGGAACTGCCAGAAAAATTGATATTTCATAATATATTCCATAGCTGTTTTACTGTATTTTCATCTATTTTCTTTACTTATAAATTATGGTTATGTGGTAGCTGTGGGTATATAAACGCTCACCAGAAACTACATAAAAGAACGTGATATATAGATTACAATTTCATTTCATCTGACATGAAGTTAGATGCTTCACTATTATAATATTGAAATTTTACTGCATTGTTATTATTATCAGTAAATTCCCGGAGGATTCCTATGAAAGTAAAAATAACTGAAACTATTCTTCGAGATGCGCATCAATCTCTCATTGCCACAAGAATGCGCACCCGCAACATGCTCCCGATTGTGGACAAGCTAGACCAGGTCGGATACTATTCTTTAGAAATGTGGGGCGGTGCAACATTTGACAGTTCTATAAGGTATCTTAATGAAGATCCATGGGAGAGATTAAAAGAACTTAAAAAACACATGCATGAGACTCCTGCACAGATGCTGCTCAGAGGTCAGAACCTTGTGGGTTACAGGCACTACTCTGATGATGTTGTTGAAAAGTTCGTAAAGAAAGCTTACGAGAACGGTATCGATATATTCAGAGTATTTGATGCCGTGAATGATATACGCAATATGGAAAAAGCGATTACTGTGGCTAAAAAGGAAGGGGCACACGTACAGGGTACAATTGCGTATACTATCAGTCCTGTTCATACTGTTGAGAAATATGTGGAGCTTGCAACTGGTCTTGCAGAACTTGAATGTGATTCAATCTGTATCAAAGACATGGCAGGTCTTATATCACCACAGAAGGCATACGATCTTGTAAAGGCACTAAAAGCAGAGGTAAATCTCCCTGTTGACCTCCACGCTCACTGCACTTCAGGTATGGCTCCTATGAGCTACATGTCCGCATGCAGAGCAGGTGTTGATATTCTTGACACTGCGCTTTCTCCATTTGCCTGGGGAACTTCACAGCCACCAACAGAGTCTATCGTAGCATCACTTGCTGAGACGGGGCGTGCTACCGGACTTGATCTTGAACTTATATCCGAAATTTCACAATATTTCAAGGACCTCAAGGAAGAATATCGCTGCATACTTGACCCGATTTCAGAGCAGGTCGACACCAATGTCCTGCTTTACCAGATTCCCGGCGGTATGCTCTCAAACCTTGTTTCCCAGCTTAAAGAGCAGAATGCACTTGACAAGTTTGACGATGTGCTCAGGGAAATGCCACTTGTTCGTGCAGAACTTGGTTATCCGCCACTTGTCACACCAACAAGTCAGATAGTTGGTACCCAGGCAGTTCTTAATGTACTCATGGGTGAAAGATATAAGGTAATTCCAAAAGAGGTTAAGGATTATGTCCGCGGTCTTTATGGCAGACCACCGCAGAAGATCAGTGATGAGATAGTTGCAAAGATCATCGGTGACGAAGAACCTATTACATGCAGACCTGCTGATCTTATCGCTCCAGAATATGAGAAGGCTAAAAAAGAAGCGGAAGAAATGGGCATTGTCAATAAGGAAGAGGATATTCTTACATATGCTCTCTATCCTGCAATCGCTCCTGCATTCCTTAAGGGAGAACTTGATGAAGAGCAGCTTGCCCCTATCACGGAGAACAAGAATCCATGTGCAGCAGCTGATGTGACTGGCATACCAACCGAGTATGATGTTGAGATTGATGGTGAGGTCTTTAGTGTTAAGGTCAATCCTGTCGGTGGTTCTGTACAGGTTGCCGAAGCAGATGATAAGCTAACAGCAGACTCTTTGCCTGGAGCTGTAACCAGCCACATGCAGGGAATGGTGCTCTCTGTTAAGGTAAATGTGGGAGATTGTATCAACGAAGGTGACACTGTTTGTGTTATTGAAGCCATGAAGATGGAGAATGCAATTCATGCACCACATGGCGGAACTGTCAAAGCGATACTGATTTCAGATGGCGATGCTGTGAAATCAGGTGATGTACTCTTGAGTATTGAGTAGGTGGACAGATATGTTCAGGAAAGTACTTATCGCTAACAGGGGTGAGATAGCAATTCGTGCAATGCGTGCATGCCGTGAACTTGGTGTGCAGACAGTTGCAGTACACTCCGAAGCTGACAGGAATGCTCTCTTTGCAAAGTATGCAGATGAAGCGTACAATATCGGTCCTGCTCCTTCCAGCCAGAGCTATCTGAATGGTGACAGGATAATAGAAGTTGCACTCGAATGCGGAGCAGAAGGGATTCATCCGGGATATGGTTTCCTTTCTGAAAATGCTAAATTTGCACGCAAGTGTGAGGAAGCAGGTATTACATTTATTGGTCCTTCCAGCAAGTCTATTGAGCAGATGGGAAGCAAAATTGCTGCCAGGAATACAATGATCGAGGCTGGAGTTCCTGTGGTTCCGGGGACTAATGAAGCAATCTCAGACTCAGAGAAAGCTGCAGATATTGCTGATGGTATTGGTTATCCTGTTATCATTAAGGCATCTGCAGGTGGCGGTGGAATTGGGATGAAGATCGTTCATTGCAGAGCTGATTTCCACTCTGCCCTTAGTTCAATACAGTCTGTTGCAGAATCTGCATTTGGTGATTCAACAGTATTTATTGAGAAATACGTGGAAGAACCAAGGCATATTGAGTTCCAGATACTTGCTGACAAGTATGGTGATGCTGTGTATGTCATGGAAAGGGAATGTTCAATCCAGCGCAGACATCAGAAACTCATAGAAGAAGCTCCTTCTCCGGTAATAACTCCTGAGTTGCGTAAGCAGATGGGTGAAACTGCTGTAAAAGCCGCAAAGGCAATTGGCTATGAGAATGCCGGTACAGTAGAGTTTCTCTATTCAAAAGGTGATTTCTATTTCCTTGAAGTTAACACAAGACTTCAGGTGGAACACACTATCAGTGAGATGATCACCGGTATCGATCTTGCAAAACAACAGCTTCATATCGCATGTGGTGAACCGTTGCCATTCAAACAGGAAGACATCAGTATCCGTGGGTGGGCAATTGAATGTCGTATCAATGCCGAGGACCCGCTGAATGATTTTGCTCCATCTCCCGGAAAGATCAGGAGATACCGCTCTGCAGGAGGACCGGGTATAAGGGTTGACAGTGGTGTTCACATGGGTTATACCATTTCACCATATTATGATTCAATGATATCCAAGCTCTGTGCATGGGGAAGTGACAGGGATGAGGCTATTGACAGGATGCAGCGTGCACTCTATGAGTATGTCGTTGTAGGTGTAACTACTAACATCCCATTTCACAAGGCTGTCCTGAGACATCCTGCATTCAGGGAAGGAAAACTCACCACTCATTTCATAGACGACTACAACATCATTGATGATGTCAGAAAGGTTGTTAAGGAAGATTCCACCAGGGGAGCTACACTTGCATCAGCACTTGCTAACAAGGACCAGAAGGTTGCTGCTGTTACTGCTGCTGTCAATTCATATGTTGAAACCGCGAAAAAACAGACAAAGTAATAAACTTTGGAAGCATACCTTTAATCGGGAGCAAACATTCGTATGGTGGAATGCCTGTGAATGATAATAAAAAAGAGATTATCTACATATTAAGAAAATCAGAAGGAAATCCGGTATCAGGTCAGGAGATAGGGGAGAAACTCGGTATTACGAGGGCAATGGTATGGAAATATGTCAGGGCTCTTAGAAAAGAGGGATATGATATACGCTCTTCACCGAAGACTGGCTATATACTGGATTCCTGCCCGGACAAAATTGATCCTGAGATGTTGCAAGGCATTCTTAAAACCAGCCTTATTGGTAATGACATCCGTTATTATTCAGAGCTGGAATCTACCAACAATACTGCCAGAGAAATTGCTATGAGTGTTCCTGAAGGGGCAGTCGTAATAGCAGAGACCCAGAAAAAAGGCAGGGGAAGAATGGGTACGGAATGGCAATCTGCTCCGGGCGGCATCTGGATATCTCTTATACTACACCCTTCCATACCACTTGAGAACCTGTCAAAGATAACTCTTGTTGCAGGTATTGCAGTGACCAATGCTCTCAGGGGTATAGGTGTGGATGCACGTATCAAATGGCCCAACGACGTGCTTGTTAATGGTAAAAAAATATGTGGAATCCTCACGGAAGTCAGTGCCGAGATCGGAAAAGTGGATTATGTTGTACTTGGTATCGGTATCAATGTAAATGTCAAGCTTTCCGGGCTGAAAGATGAGGTCCGAAGAAATTCCACCAGCATTGCAAATGAAACCGGAAAACCTATTGACAGGACATCTTTCCTTGCTTCTCTTCTTTATGAGCTTGAACAGCAATATATAAGGTTCAAGACAAGGAAGTTTGCTGAAATTGTAGATGAGTGGATCAATCTTTCGGATACTATTGGCAGAAATGTGAAGGTCATGACTCCTACAATGCTCATCGAAGGAAAAGCAGTTGGAATAACTGAAAAAGGTGCTCTTGTGGTTCTTGACAAAAATAACAAAAAACACGAGATCATTGCCGGAAATTGCCGTTACAGTGATTAGTTGGTGAAGTGACCGTTCATGATCTTTCTGAAAAGAACCTGCCATATGTTCTTCATTTTACTTTTTTTAAGTATAATGATAATGGCTGCTAATGCTGAACCTTTACGTATCAGCTCCGCTTTTGGTATGGATACAGATAATGATACCAGTGCTAGTAATGATACTTTACTGATTAACGGAACAGGAATATTCCTTACAACAGGTGATTCATGGGATTTTTATCAGGACTATTCATTAAATGTCAGGAGTGTCAATCAGGACAGAAAGCAAGCATGGGTGGAGCTTTCACATAATGGTGAGCTGCTGCAGGATGATATTCTGTCCGAGGGTGACATTTTTGTATATTCAAAAAGTACGGAAATCCTGAATATTACTGTAGATACTATCTATATAAGTCCCAGCGGAGAATTAATTACCTTTAAACCTGTGTACCAGTATCTTGACAAAGATTATCCTGAACCTGAAATCGAGGAGATAGCAGATAATTTCAGTCAGGAAAAAGATGATCAGAATTTTACAGGCAATGCGTCATTTGCAAAAACTGAGGGATTTACTATATTCCAGGCACTTGCATGTGTTTCAGCGGTAATATTGTTCAGAGTTGTCACTAGTAAGTGAAAATAAACATAAATATGTTTCAAAATTATATAAAAATCAAAAAGGGCAAGATCAGAACTTCAGATCTCCCTTTTCCATAAGCACTTTCAGGTCTTCAAGACTCAGGCGACCACTCTTTTCGAGTTTCTCTTTTGCAACAACAAGTTGTTCTTCCTGCTTCTTGTCATCCTTTTCAACCTGAATGTCATTGAGCTTGCTAAGATAAACATCAAGTTCCTCTCTGAAAGCTGCGATCTTCTTTTTGAGAGGATCGATCTTTTCCCTGATAGGTGCGGTAACTGCATATTTTTCAGATATCTGTGAGTGTGCTGTGTCTGCTGCTTTCCTCAGTTCATCTGCCTGATTGTAGAAGTCGATCATAGCAAGATGGTATTTCTGTGACTCTTCTGCAAGTTTGCCGATCTCACTACCGAAATCCTCTCTGGATTCAAATACTTCTTTTGATTCGGAATAAGTTTCCATCAGTCTTTCATGCATTGCATTTGCATCAAAAGCAGCTCCAAGCCGTCCTTTAAGTTCAAGAAGTCTTCCAAAAAGGTCTATCTCGTGTTTCAAAGGGATGTCTGCATTAAGGAATAGCTCAAGGTCAGCAGCATAGGCTTTGGACAGTGTTTCCACACTTCCCTTGGACATTTTGTTAAGCTCGTCCCTTTTTGTCTTCAGTTCATTAATGTTATCAGAGAACATTTGGGTCTTTTCATTGACAGCACTTCTTGATGCTTTCAGTGAAGCTATCTTTGCATTGATGTCGTCTCTTTTAGACTTTTCATCGCGTGCTTTTGCTACCAGTTCTTTTACCTGGGAATTCAGCTTGTCCCTCTTCTGCTTCAGGTCATCGGTATTTGTGCGGTGAAGTTTGAGTTCACGGAAAATACCTTTGAGTTCGCGGTCGAGATGGCCTATCTCTGTACGAAGATCATTTACCTTGTTTTTGAGGTCCCTTTCACTCATTGATGAAACATCGATATCGCTCATGCTTCAACCTCCTGTTTGTCATTAGCAAGTGGCTGTTTTTCCCAGTATATTACAGCTTCTTTGTGACTATTGATCCTGTTTTCCAGCCATTTGTAGCGTGGCTCGAACTCTTTTAGTCCTTCTTCATAGGAAGATATGTTGCTATTGAATGTTTCTTCAGAGCTATCTATTGAACTCATTTCCAGCTTATACCCAAGAGCATCCTTTACTCTGTCACTGATAACGGTAAGGTGGTCATTGATGTCTGATGCCTTTAAGCCCAGTGCTGAAATATCCTGCAGGATTGAATCTATATGTTTCTGTTCCTCTTCAGGACTCAGTGAACCTTTTACTTTAGCTAATTTTTCCATAATAAGAGATTTCTCACGGGAAAAATCGCTATTTGATAATGATTCAGCAAGTTCGTTCAGCATCTTTTCTGCCTGATGATAGAATAACTGTCTCTTTTCAGCCAGTATTTCTATCTTCTCCATAACTTCGGTCCTGTTCTTATTGGAAGAATCGATGTTATCCTGAAGTTCTTTAATTTTGCTTCCAAGCTCATTGAATTCAGTAGTATATTCATCAATGTACTTTTTGTGCTTCTGTACAACAGCTTCAATCAGCTCTTTTCTGTCATAGGTGTGTGGCGCACTGTTCTCCGCGCCCTGAACTGCCATCTCGTTATTCATTATAAAACCCCGCAGCAATTATATCCGGAATACCTGGGCATGTGCTACTTCATTAATTATCTTCACATTATTCTTGTCTACAACCCCGCATTCAACAGCACAGGAAACTGCTTTCTTGCCGAAGATGTTGATATTTGTTGCTCCGGAAAGAATATCAATTGCCTTTTCCTGCGATATGAGTTCCCCTTTGTAGAAATCTTCCGTTATTTTAACTGTTATATTACCTTCTTTAAGAGTCTTTCCAATCAGTTCTCTATCACAAAGGGCAACAATGGTGCTGTCACCTGATTTATGAATCTTCAGATACATGAGGTCACTTCACATTAATTCTAAACTACTTTTACATGTTCTTTGTCGGGTTTTATAAGATCACCGGACCGCCTCATGCGTCCAATCAGGTCTTCGGCATGCTGCCTGTCTATCTGTTGATTCTGGGCTTCTGCATAGACCTCTTCAAGCGGGGCCTTGCCACCGGGATGTTTCTCACCGACCATCTTAATTATCTCTTTGATAGTCTTTATCCTGTCCCTCTGGCTCTTGCTCGTACCGGACGCTATGACATCCACATCGAAAGCACCTGTATTGGGATCAACACCGACCTGCTTGAGGCAGGAATAGACAATACGTGTTGTCCTCTTTGCATCATCCATAGTTGCAACGTTGCTGAGTCTCAGACGTGCACTTGCTTCTGCAAGTCTTACAAGGGCTTCGAGCTGACGGGCAGTCACAGGCACTGGAGCATCCTTGCCCTCACCCATCTTTCGCAGGTCCATGTAGAATTTGACCAGATGCTCACGTGCATCCTCTTCCATTACAGGGAATATGTTCCTCCTCGAATAGGCCACATATTTTCTCATGAAATCAGGATCAATGACAGGTTTTATTACCTTCATATGACCATCCACCTGCTCCTGGGTGATGTTACTTGTAGGAAGGTTCTTACGCTGTTCGGACAGCTCACCGGCATAGTGTGACTTGAGAATGTGATTTGCAATCCTCGAATCCACATCCTCGTTAGGAGTGTCCAGCATGACAAAGATCATATCGAATCTTGAGATAAGTGCAGGTGGCATGTTTATCTGCTGGGATATGCTCTCATACCTGTCAAAACGCCCGTATTTGGGGTTAGCAGCACCAAGAAGTGCACATCTTGATTTCAATGTCGCAAGTATACCTGCCTTTGCAACACTGATTGTCTGCTGTTCCATTGCTTCGTGGAGCGCACTCTTATCCTCAGTACTCATCTTATCCATCTCGTCCACTGCAGCTATACCCATATCAGCCATCACAAGAGCACCAGCTTCCAGTGTCCAGCGGCCATCACCGAGATCATCACGGACCGCTGCGGCAGTAAGACCACTTGATGATGCGCTCTTACCTGATGCGAATACACCACGTGGTGAGAGCTTTACCATATACCTGAGCAACTGACTTTTCGCAACACCCGGGTCACCCATAAAGAGCATGTGAATGTCGCCGCGCACTCTGGAACCATCGGGAAGGTGCTTGGCAACCCCTGAGAACAATTGAAGTGAAAGTGCTTCTTTCACCTCTTCATACCCATAGATGGAAGGAGCTATGGAACCGATGACCTTATTGTATACTTCCGGGTCACGACTCAGGGCAAGGATCTCTTCCTCCTCTTCAGGACTTATCTCAAGTTCATCGAACTCAAGGTCAGTGTACTCAATTGAATTTGCATGAAGGACAAGATCATAGAATGGGGATTTTCCTTCCCTTGTGGTTCTCTGGTGCGAGCGAAGCACTCCATTGATAATAACGCGATCACCTGGTTTTACAAGACCTGCAAGGTCGTCTTCAATATCAACATCAAGACTTTGTGGCTGCGACCCTCCTTTCAGGTTTTCAGGAGATTCCTGTATCTGAAGCTTCTGGGCATCGACAAAAACAGACTGGTTGACTACTATCTTAAAAGGGCCTTTTCTTCCACAGGTTTCGTTCTCACATTCCACGGGTTCAACGAATTTGATCTCATTTTGTGGAACCATTGTCACATGCTCACAACGCATACACTGGAATGCAGCATTGAGTACCTTCGGACGTACTTCTGTTGCTTTGCGTATCATTCCTTCAATAGCAACGAACTGTGAGAGATGTTTACTTCTTAGATCCCTGTTCGGTATTTTGTTCGGGATCTTCACAAAACGCACTTTTGTGTCAATAAGTTTTTTCTCAACCGGAAGATCGATCTCCTGAAGTGCGTTGTTGGCACTTGGCATAACTTCATCGGGATTAAAAAGGAGCTCATTTGCTATTTCCCTGTCAAAAACATCAAGGTCGTAGAAGTCCACTTCCAGACTACGCTGGTCGGGGTAATTATTAGCCAGTTGAAGAATGTCATCCCAGTAGTATTTTTTCAGGAAAACTACGAATTTTTCGTCCCACTTACCTTCAGTCATGTTTACACAATAATTAATTAAAAATCATTTAGGGAATGCAACATGGGTTTCAAACGATATGAACATTTCGAAACGCTTCCCTCACAGTCATTCGTCATTTCCATGAAAAGTCTCATAATTTCCATCTTCATTGCTGCAGTTTCTCTGTATTTTCCTGATAATACCACGCAGTGTCTGGACTTCCCTTGGCATGAGGCATGCTCTTCCGAATATTCTTTTGAGCATCAGGTCTGTTTTTTCCTTCTTGTGTTCCGGGTAATCAATATCGTCAAGGAGTTCTGTCAGGTGTTCATAAAGAAGCCTGATATCAAATGGCTCTGCCAGTGGAGTGTCACCTGGTTCTATTGAACTGAATTCATAGAGAACAACTGCAACTGCGTGAGAGAGGTTCATTACCGGATAAACCTCTGATGTAGGAATTGTCAGTATCATGTCGCATTTTTTGAGTTCCTCTCTGGTAAAACCGTTGTCTTCCCTGCCAAAGAGGACTGCAACTTTTCCATCCGTTCCGCTCAGTCGTTCTTTCATTTCTTTTGGAGAATAACCTGGAACACGCAGGTGCAGATCAAATCTTGAACCTGCTATGCCCGATGTACCTATAACAATACTACAGTCATCAATAGCTTCCTTAAGGGTTGAAACTCTCTTTGCGCTTTCCAGCAGATCCCTTGCATGAGATGACATTGCCCTTGCTTCTCCTTCAAGCTTACAGGGATTAACAAGTACAAGGTCAGAGAATCCAAAATTCTTCATTGCCCTTGTGACTGAACCTACATTTCCCTGGTACAGGGGTTCAACAAGCACTATTCTAAGATCCATTTATTATGACTACCTGTTGCTCTTTTTGTTTTTCGCTTACTTAAGCATGTGACGACATATAAGGTTAATTAATAATTTCCAATCAATTGTGTGGGGATTAAGCACAACAATACGTCAGCCGATGTAGATTTTGATGATGAAAATCTTTAAATAATATCCGCACCACAATCATGCAAACCAAACTGGTTACTTTAAAGTAAAGAATAATTTGTCTTTATAATAATTATGCATTTATAATAATATCAGGAGAAGAAAAATATGGATTATTTTGCCGGTGTAACCGATGCACTAAGGGTTACTTTTGTGCAGATGATGCTCATTTCCTTTATTGCCATGGGTATTTTTGTTGTAGGAATGTACATGAACTTAAAGAAATGGGGAATGGGTTCCACAGGATATGGTGCTGCTCCATCTAAGAGTATAATGGCATTCCCGAAAATGCTCATGTATCAGATGAGTGAGCATGCACATGTTCACAATCAGTCAGTTCTTGAAACATTTGTCCTTGACATCCTTTTCCAGAGAAGGATTCTGAGAAGAAGCCCTCTCAGATGGTTTATGCACTTCACGATTTTCGTTGGCTGGATGACACTTTTCGCAATGTCCGGTGCAATGTTCGCTGTTGAAATGATACACCTGATAGGCGAGAAGGTAGGATATGCTCATGATCTTCCTTGGTTCATGATCCCTGAGACATTCAGAGAGCTCCTTGCAGTGCCAAATGATGTATTCAGTTACATACTTCTTGTAGGTATCATTATAGCAATCTACAGAAGGCTCTTTGTCTCAAAGGTAAGAGAAGCGACGATCGCATACGATTCAATTCTTCTTATCGGACTTACTATTATCACAATTTCCGGATTCGTCGCAGACGGAATAAGGACCGGCAGGCTTTGGGGAATTGGACTCGATGCAGATCTTGCACCACCAATGGCACTTTTCCATGTGGTAATCTCACTTCTGTTCTGTATTGCATACATCCCGTTCAGTAAATATATCCATATAATTGCGATACCACTCGCACTCCTTGCAAATAAGGGAGGAGAATAAAATGGCAAAACGTGAACCATCTATTACAACTGAAAACTTTACAGCTGTCCAGCTTATGGAACTAGACTCATGCAGTCGCTGTGGCGAGTGTGTGGAATGGTGTCCAACATACGATGCATCCGGACAGGACCCGGGACTTGCACCAAGGGACAAAATTCTCAGGTGGAGAGAGTACATGAACAAGTCCTATGGACTTCGTGCTAAGCTCTTCGGTCCGAAAGAGATCTCAGAGGAAGAGATAGAACAGTTCAAAGATGATGTATATGGCTGTACAACATGCGGTATGTGTGCAACAGTCTGTGAATCCGCAATCAACACGGTAGAACTCTGGGAATCCATGCGTGCAAACCTTGTAAAGCGTGGAAACGGTCCGTTCGGTAAGCAGGGTGCTTTCCTCAAGCTCATTGGTGAGTACAAGAACCCATATATGGCTGACAATAAGGACAGAACCAACTGGTTCCCTGAAGATATCAAGATCGAAGACAAGGCAGAGATTCTCTATTTCGGAGGATGTACTGCAGAACTCAGGCAGAGAAAACTTGCACTTGCAACAGCACGTGTACTCAACAAGCTTGGGATCAAGTTCACAATGCTTGGTGAGGATGAGATCTGCTGTGGTTCAGCACTTATCAGGACAGGACAGTACTACATAAATGACATTGCAAAGGATAATGCACAGAAGAATATTGATAACATCAAGGCAAAAGGTGCTAAAATAGTACTCTATGCATGTGCAGGATGCTTCAGAGCTTCTAAAGTAGACTGGCCAAGGCTTACCGGAAAGGAACTTCCATTTAAGGTAATGCACATCACAGAGTACCTTCAGGACCTTATTGAGAAAGGAGAGATCCAGTGGGAGACATCAGTTGACAAGAAGGTCACATACCACGATCCATGTCACCTTGGCCGTCACGTTGGTGTTTTTGAGCCGCCAAGAGCAGTACTCGAAGCAATTCCAGGCATTGAGTTCATTGAGATGGAAAGGATCGAAGAGAACCAGCGCTGCTGCGGAGCCGGTGGTGGTGTAAAAGCAGGTATTCCTGATCTTGCACTCGGTGTTGCTTCAACTCGTGTTGAAGACGCACTTGCAACAAATGCAGATCTCCTTTCAAGCGCTTGCCCATTCTGCAAGAGAAACCTTAGCGACGGAAGGGACGCAATAGGTGCAAAGGAACTTGAGGTCGAGGATGTCATTGTTCTGACAGCAGAAGCAATGGGAATCGATCTTAGTGACACACCAGACGAGTGATCTTATCACTCATCTTTTTTATTTTCAGGGCAAATTGAATATACCTATTAGTACAATTTATTCTTCGCATGCAAGTTCCTTATGAATTACTTGGAAAAGTCTTTATTATCATATTTCTGACTGCGCTTGTAGTACTGTCAATTGCGTTATTGGTTGGTGCTTATAGCTTTAAGAATCACAAAATTTTGTTTCCAAATTTTGTTCTCTTCATCCTTTACCTGTTCTACGGACCTGCAAAATGGATATGCAGGGTATTCGGTATCAAAGATACCCTTGTAGATGAGATTCTTGTAGAGGTACGCAATGCTGTTATGCTTGAACAATTTAAAGAGATCAAAAGTGGCAGGGTTGTGTTCCTCCCTCAGTGTCTCAGGCATCCGAACTGTAAAGCACGTTGTGATCCTTTAATAGGATATGAATGCAAATTGTGTGGTCTGTGTGATATCGGAACGATATGTAAAGCTGCCAATGAACGGGATTTTGAAGTTTACGTAATACCAGGTGGCAGTTTTGTGAAAAAAATTATCAAAGCACATCAACCTGAAAGTTGTATAGGGGTAGCATGCTATCCTGAACTTGCAGAGTCCATGCAGGGTGCATCACCATTTATGGTTGTGCAGGGAGTTTCACTATTGCAGGATGGATGCTACAATACTAAAGTAGATGTGACTGATGTCATAAGAAAAATGGAGGAATGCGATGATGTATAGAATAATTGGCATTATTGTCACTCTTTTATTCATCATGTCCGTCCTGCTGGCAGCAACAGCGTTGCTGGTTAGTCGTATCAGCCTAAACAGGCATGTGTGGCTTGCAGGATTCTTTGCAGGTATACTGGACTTTTTCTATATGCCCCTGAAATATTTCTTCTATAAATTATCCGACCCACGTATTCTTGACAAGTGGATGGTATCCCTGAAGAATATCTCCAGCAGGAACAGTTTTAAGAAAACTGAGAGACGCATGATCATTGCCCCTCATTGTATGAGGCATATGGATTGTCCTGCATCATCCAAAAGAACTGGTATACAATGTGTTTCATGTGGAAAATGCATATTTTCCAGACTCAGGGAAGATGCACAAAAATATGGGTACGATCTCTATATTGTAACAGGTTCATCTTTTGTCAAGCATGTTATCAAAGAAAAGAGCTATGACTCAGCTTTACTCATCGCATGTGACTATGAGCTTAATAAAGTCATGATGGGGTTAAAAGGAAAAAAACTTGTAACATACGGTATACCCATGCTTAATGACGGATGTTTCAACACAGAAGTTGAATATGAGAAAGTGATTGAAACTCTGGAAATGTTCTCTAAGTAATATTTTGGTAATGGTAAAGGTTAATTGTGATAATTTGAGTGAGGAGAGTAAGCTCCCTTCTGTTAATGCAATACATTCATTCCGATCTGGCAGAATGATGCGCTCGCAAGAGCTGCATTGACGGCATTCGGCTACGCGTACCTAAACTTCGGGAATGGTCTAAACAACCATTGCCCCCTACTTCCGACTTGCACCCACGAGGATTCGCCGTTCCATCCACATTCCATGAGATCTCAGCTTTTTAAGCATCATTGCGTTTACATGGGGTGGTATCGTTTCTGTGCCAGCATGTGAAGAACACATGAGTTGCAAGCAACTGCCCAGACTCTCGCCTGATACCCTTTACAGGCATTCGTGTGTTTAGAAGGTGGGGAGACTTTCCTCAGGTCTGATGACCCGGCGGCCGTCCTTCCTCTCTCAATGGTTGAGATGAAATCAAGTGATATATAGTTTATGTTAATGGTGTTGCAATATACAATATGGTGTTATTTCAATAGGTTCTAAATTTAATATATCATTAAAATTTCATGTTTCATTCTAATATAGCATATTATTTTAAAAATATTCATCATGAATCACAACATTTATTTATAATCTAATTAAATAGTAAAAGTGGTTGGTATGAAATATAACAGGTATCTTATAGTAGGTATTACACTGTTGACGGTACTATTTCTATTCATGTTCTCCGGGGCTGTTTCAGAAACTGACACTGAGCTATTCAGCGCAAATGGGTTAAGTGCTTCACATAGTGGCTTTGGAATCATACTCCTGGGAATAGGACTTCCTTTATTGCTTGCAGCTGTCTATGTTGCTTTCAGAATGAAAAAAGAGGATTCCCACCATTGAGCAGGTAGAAAAGTAAAGTTTTTGTGAATATGTAATTTATGGCTTAAAGTTTAAGTACACCACAGCCGCAGCCACGGTTAAGAAGGTAGTCTACCTTGGAAATGATCTCTTCCTGATGGAAATCAGATAGTTCTTCAAACTCGTCCTTATGTTCGGTTTTGACGTGCTCTATCATTCTTTCCTTTGCCTTCTTCGGATCATTATCAATGACTATGAAATCGTCATTAAAGCCAAGGTCTCTGCATCTTAGTATATGTACTATTGTAAAACCTCCTTTATTAAAGTTAAAACTCCTGCCTTATTAATTTTTGTTTTGACTGCAAAAAAGAGGTTGAAAATAACCGTACTTCAGAAAAAGAACGAAATACCGATTACAATAAAGAGTACACCAGCAGCTCTGGAAATTGTGTTTTTATTGATCTTTTCCATCAGCATCTTTCCAACGTACACTGCCATTGAAGATAGCAGGAATAATGCAAGGACAACACCTACGAATACCATCACTGGATCATACTGGGTTGCAAAGAGCGCAGATGCAAGCTGCGTCTTGTCTCCCATCTCAGATACAAGGATAAGACCAAAACCGGAAACAAAGGGACTTTTCAATTCGTAGGACCCCTCTTTGTCATCATCTTCTTTGTTGATAAGTGTCATCACACCAAAAATTATGAACATGACTCCGGCTCCAATACGTACATAGTCCATCGGTATTCTGTTCGCAATCACATTTCCAAGAAGGATTGCCAGGCCATCTGTCAGGATAAAAGCCAGCATCACACCGGCAAGTAAATGTGCATATTCCTTTGTTTTTGTTGATAAAACCAGTACGGCAATTTGTGTCTTATCTCCAAGTTCTGCGAGGCCTACAAGAAGAAATGGGATAAGGATGTCCTGTATCATATTGACAGGAAATGGTTTTTTTCATATAAAAGGTTTTTAACAGCTGTCAGAATGTAAAATGATAAAGCTATGAAACTACATTTTAATAGTTAATGGATAGCTTTCTGCCTGCTGTAACACTTTAAGAATTCAACTATTCAGTTCTCATGAACATTTTTACATCTCAGCAGCTGCTCAATTAATTGTCATATTTCATGTGCTAAACTGCGCAGGAATTGAAGAAAAATAATATAGAGGATTCAGATTAACCCCTTTTTTTTAAAGTATCTATAAATCCAAGTTGTTACTCGTCCAGTTTATCCCAGATTTTTATGTTTTTTGTTGCTTTTCTCCTTAATTTTAGGATAGCTTACGCTATCCTAGATCGTTCCCTTCCTTTTCAGTGTCCTCAATTGATGAAGATTAAAAGAAAAAGCTGTCATCAACATCTTCACATTTACCCTTTCTACAGTTGTGGCAAGTACTTTTCCTGCTTTGAACACTTCTTTTGCAACAGCATAAACCCGCTCACATGGAACTCTCTGAACACTTATCCTTTCATTTCTGAGAATATCGTTTATCTCTAACGGATGTCCTCTTACTGCTCTTTGCATTGTTGCTGCAAAGCCCTTTGCAACCGCTCCAAAGTATCCTTTGTCACGGTACACCACTTCACCTGCTTCAGATAGATCTACCTGTGAATCATGTACCGCTGCAGTTGTTGTTTCAAATCTTCTTATCAGTTCGTAATCCTTATCAATTATTGTATGGAACTTATACCCAAAGTGAGACTTACCACCTTTTTTCACCCATGTTCCATCTTTGCTTCTTGTTGTTTTAGCATCCTCCCCTCTGGGTGTATCAGCTTTAGCATGACCAGGGTTGGAGTGAATGAAAGTTGCATCTTGGATCGTCCCTTTTTTGATTTCCAAACCAAGAGCATTGAGCTGTCTCTGCATCTCATTCCATATTTGCTTCTCTTTCCCATTATCAATAATTCTCTGTCTGAATGACCAGACAGTTGTATTGTCTGGTACATATTCAGGAAATCCCAGGAATTTTCTAAATGATATCCTGTCAATACATTGTCTTTCAAGTTCAGGATCAGATAAACCATGCCATTGTTGAAGAACAAGCATTTTGAACATCACAATGACATCAGCTTCAGGCCTGCCGCCGGAAGCTGTTCTATTCTTATACATTGATTCTAATATTGGTCGAAAAGGTTTCCAATCGATCAATGATTCAATTTCAGCAAGTCTGTCACCAACTGATTGAAGACGTTTGTATTCTTCATTAAGAGCAAAATCAGTTAAATCGTCCATAATACTTAATTTATTTATGTATTATTTATATTTTAGTACAAAGTTATCTGTTATCAAGGGGTTTATCGGAATTCTCTATATAAAGTAGTTATGCTAGATGTATAATATGAGACAAAAAATTAATGTAATTACACTTGGAGTAAGCGACTTTGAAAGGTCAGTCGAGTTTTATGAGAAAGGTTTGGGCTGGAAAAGATCCTCGGCGAGTGAGGATCATCTTGCATTGTTCCCTCTTGGAGGAATTGTTCTGTCTCTTTATCCAAGAAAGCTTTTAGCTGATGATGCAACAGTAAAAGATGAAGCCACAGGATTTTCTGGAATTACACTTGCCTACAATGCTAAAAGCGAAAAAGAAGTAGAAGATGTTCTTGAACATGTGAAAAAGCTTGGGGCAACAATTGTAAAACCGGCACAAAAAGTATTCTGGGGAGGCTATAGCGGATACTTCAAAGATTTAGACGGACATTTATTTGAGGTCGCATTTAATCCATTCTGGAAACTTGATACAAATGATAATTTGGATCTGCCATGAAAAATAACTTCACAAAAAATACCTGGCTGAAATCCCTATACTGCTATACAGAATATAATTCAAATGATGGTACATTCTTGCTGAAAATTCGACATAATATCTCCAGAGAAAGTGTTCCAGAATGTATTATGCAAATTATTTTTTTTCATCTTATGGGAAAATACCGTCTTCGCCGGACCCTTCGGGATTACTCTGGTTATTCATGACTTACAATTAATCGGGTTATAAACTGTCTTAATGTTTTAATGACAGGAATTCTACAGAACCGATATATGTTCTATTTTTAAAAAAGGGAAGATGATTAGTCTTCAACTTCCAAGGCATGGATTATATCATGGACTGTAAATTCACCCTTTGCAACCCTAAGTACCATCGGGTAGATGAAAGAGCAGTCGTCAATTGCATTCCAGCGTTTTTCTCCTACGGTTCTTATTACCTCATCCATTACTTTTCCACACTCATTACAGTATTTTGTTTCACTTTCAATACCACAAACAATACAATTCATGATTTACCTCCACGTTTACATTATCCACAGACCCGTATCTGAAAATCTATGGTTATTTTAAATGTCTGTGCTGATAGTATATAGGCTTTAAGCTTCTGGTTTTTATTTGATTTATTTTACTAAATTGATGGAATAAATGTCAAAACAGCGTTATATTAATAATAGACCCTATCATTATTCAGCGACATAAAACATAAGTTAAAATTAATCTAAAATCGATAGTAAATTTACCTGAGGTAAAAACGTGTCTGATAATCTTTTTGATATTAAGGTAGGAGATTTCTATTTTAGAAATCCAATTGCACTTGCACCCATGGGTGGAATAACTGACAGTACTTTTGCAAATGAGAAAGCAATAGATGCCGGGCTTGTGATCCTGGGAGGATACAATCTTGATTCTGCAACACAGAAAGCCGCTGCAGAAATGGTTTCCCGTGGAAGAAAGGAGTTTGAGTCTCATGAGCCTTTAAAGGTCATAGGGGATGAGCTCAAAGCTGTAAACGAAGGTCCGGTTGTCGGGATCAATGTGAGAAGTTCAAAGATAGACTCTCTCATAAAAGCAGCAGAGCTTGTGAGGGATGCAGGTGCTATACTCGAACTTGATGCACATTGCAGACAGCAGGAAATGATTGATATTGGTGTAGGACAGGCATTACTCAGTGATCTTCCAAAGCTCACTGAATGGATATCCAGGATCAAGGAAACAGGTGTAGTGCTCTCTGTTAAGGTACGTGCAAATGTTGTGGATGATATTGAACTTGTTAAAAAAATAGATGCGGCAGGTGCGGATATACTCCATCTTGATTCAATGAAAGAAGGTGCAGGAGCAGATCTGAAACTAATCAAAGAGGTACGCGATTCCACAAGAATGTTCCTCATTTGCAATAATTCTGTCACAGGTATTGATTCTGCAAAGGATATGTTCACAAGAGGAGCTGAGATGGTTTCTGTAGCTCGTGCTGTTCTGGAAGATCCGGGAATAATAGGTCAGCTTGTAAACAGGGTTTCAATACAGCAGGAAGAAATGGGCTGGTACAATGCACCTAAACATGTCTGCCGCGGAGAAGGTGATCTCAGGGGGCTTGCATTCTGTTGTCTGCCTGTAAAACCATGTCCGGTTCATAACACTATTGCAAAACTCGGTTACTCTGCACAGGAATTTGCAGATATAAAGAACGAGTTTGCAAAAGGTACAATGCTTGAATATGGGGACAGCACATGTTTCGGAAGTCTTGTATGGTGTTGTAAGATATCAAAACCATGCTACCTGAGAGACGGGGTACTGGAAACCCTTGGTCTTTCCGACTCAGAATACATGCGTCTTAAAAAGGAACTTGCAGACTACATACTTGACCACGCTAAAAAGCCAGTCAACAGTCAGGCTTGAGTGGGAATATCCAAATTACATCTGAAGTAGAATGTATAAGAAGGTACAGATGATCGATTCACTCTACACAATTGACAGGGGGACTTATCCGCTGCCAGCACACATTGCACGGTGCGCACAGCTTGCTATGTGCCTTGAGGTGTCCTCTTCCCCAAAACCCGGGAATATTGACAGGTTCAGTGATTATGAGGAAACACGGTACGAGCATTTTCTTGCATCTGCAAGTGCTGTCTATCCTGTTATTGAGGAAGCAGTTTCCTGTGGAACTGGTGTAGGGCGACTTATCAAAAGCGCAGTTGATGAAAGCATGCGCTGGCAGAAAGGTGGCAATACTCACTTCGGTGCTTTTCTGCTACTGATACCTTTTGCGATGGCTGCCGGAGAAATGTTTGAGGAAGATGAAACATTTACTATCCAGCAACTGACGGAATCTGCATACAGAATAGTCAAAAATACCACAATTCAGGATTCAGTGGATTTCTACAGTTGTTTTGATGATGCAGGTGTTAAGGTTAATTCCGTGGATGAGTTCGATCTTAAGGATAGCAGTGCTATTGATGAACTTCATGAAAAAGACATGAGCCTTTACAAACTCATGGATATTGCCAGGGGTTATGATATTATAGCCAATGAATGGGTCACAGGTTTTAAGAGATGTGCCCGCTGTGCTGAACTAATAATTGACGGCATGAACGGCCTGGAATCACCAGGGTTACAGGCTGACATTAATAATGTAACTGTTTATGCTTTTCTGAAGATACTTTCTGAGAACGAAGACACTTTTATAAGTACCAAATATGATTCTGAAACGGCTTATCACGTATCCTGCAAGGCAAAAGGGATACTTGAGGAAATGTATAAGATTGGTGACAACTTTAATAGTATATTACCATTGATCGAGAAACTTGACCAGGAGCTTCTTCAAAAGAAGATCAATCCTGGTTCCACAGCAGACATAACCATTGCGGGTCTGTTTATCTCGTTACTTGCCGGAGTCCGGTTTTAATGCGCATCAAATTAGATCTTGAGGATTACGGGATATACGAAGGTATTTCGGAAACCATTGTTACAACAAACAGAGGATGGTCTATGAATGCTGCACCAATGGGAATTATCCGCAGAAGCGACAAGCTTTTCGTTCGTCTTTTCAAAGGTTCCACAACCTATGATAATGTATTGTCAGAAAAGGTTCTTGTTGCAAATACCACATGGGATGCCATCACTTTTGTAAATTCTACTTTTTCCGACCTGGATGATTCAGATTTTGAATCTCTCAATATTAATGGGAGAACCATTGTACCTCTCAAGGATGCACAGTGCTGGGTAGCTTTTGAATGCATCAATACCAAACTCACATCTGATGCCCTTGTTTCTGAACTTATTCCTTTGGGAACACATGTCAACAAATGTTTGATAAGGGCTCCCAACCGAGGCTTTTTTGCTGTCATTGAAGCATGCATCCATGCCACCAGATACCAGCTTACAGGGGAGAATAAATACCTTAAGCTCATCAAAGTTTATGGGGATATTGTGGACAAATGCGGTGGCAAAAATGAAAAGGAAGCCATGAAATTGCTCTATGGTTATCTGTGACTTCCTGCTGCGAGATATCAAAGTATATAATAGAGAAAGACTATTTTCTCCATATGACAAAAACGATAGCATGGGGGATTACCGGTGCCGGTCATTTCCTTACCTCAAGTTTTGACATATTCAGGCAGATGAAAAGTGAATATGATATCAGAGTGAACACTTTCCTTTCCAGCGCTGCTGAGGAAGTTGTGAGGATGTATGGAATTGAGCAGGAACTGGAAAAGATATCCTGCGGGGAATATCTTGAGGAGATTTTCCTTGAAACACAGCAGGGTAAGAGCTGGCCTAAAACCGGACGTTTTCTGCTTGACAAATATGATGCGCTTGTGGTCACACCAGCTACATCCAATACAGTTTCCAAGATAGCACATGGAACTGCAGATTCACTTGTGAGCAACGCAGTTGCCCAGGCTGTAAAAGGTGGTGTGCCTGTTTATGTTGTTCCCGTTGATATTGCAGGCGTAGTGATATCAGAGCTGCCTTATGGAATTGCCAGGGAAAAATGCCAGAAATGTGATCCATGTCCTCCCGGGGATACTTGTCCACACGGTGCGATAAGCGATCAGATCGATCTGCTAAAATGCAGCGGGTGTGGTATATGCAAGGACCTCTGCAATTTCAATGCTATAAAAGGTGGTCCTGTGGAACTTAAAGTGCGGGATATAGATGCCAGGAATGTGGAAGTTGTAAGGGAACTGGAAGGCATCACCATATTGGAAAAACCGGAAGATATACCTTCAATTATGGATGAAATTTGAATAAAAAAGTAGGTACTAATTATTGGGCCATGTTCGTTTTTATCTCATTCCAAGCCGTCTGCTAAGCTTGTTAATATGCCCTATGAACATTTGTTTAACTACAAATGAAACAGGTGTTTTTCCACCACCAGGGCTTGTCTTTCCTGTCCTGATAGCATCCAGTACATCCTCGACGCTTGTAGCGCTAGTGTCAATTTCAGTATATGACCGACCTACCATTTCCGCTTCATGCGCATCACTTCCACCAGTCATAGGAAATCCAAGTTCCATTGCGGCTTTTCTGGCTTTGTTATTGGGACCATCGGTTACACATCTTGAATTCAGGACTTCGATTGCATCTGCATCCAGTCCTTCAATGTAACCTATTCCGTGTGATGTCATTTTGAAAGGATGTGGAATAATAACGACTGCATTTTGCTCACGTGCTTTTTTGATAGTCTCTTCCGGGCTTAGTCCAGGTTCGATCGGTTCGTGGATGCCAAGTGCAAGAATGTGGCCTTTTGAAGAACTTACTTCTACGCCCGGAATTACAATTAGTTTGGAGCCAAGTTCCTTTGCCCTTTTTGCACAGGCAAATCCTCCTTCTATACGGTCGTGGTCACATATTGCAAAACCATCCAGTCGGTTGGATGCGGCATGTTTAAGAATATCATCCAGACTGGCGTTGCTGTCTTTAGAATAACAGGAATGAACGTGAAGATCGAACTTCATGTACTCATCTTGTCCCTACAGGTTTATAAAGATATTTTAAATTCAATGTTTGAAAAGCAGATAATACAAGATAAGATTATGAGTTAAGTAATAGAAAATACTGCGAACGGGGTTATAATTTTGGTGGTTGGGTGGTTGGATAGGATTGGTGGTACATTAGAGTATCATTTCCCGTTCGCATATATACTAACTACCTAATCGCATATATATATAACGCTGTAAATAAAAGGTTTTTAAATCTTACAGCTGTATATACACTTATGATAGTCTACTCACTAGAGATATGGCTTTATTTATAACTTTATCCCTTGCTTCAAAATCAATTGAAATCATATCAGTGTAATTAATATTGTGAACTACTCCTTCATCATATATCCATGCCACAATTGACATTCCTTCTTCTGACAATGGAAGTGTAAGGTTGATCCTTTTCCATTCAGGTAATAGGTTTCGTATCTGTGTCTTAAGTTTTTCAAATCCAAATCCTGTTTTCGCAGATACAGCAACTGAATTCGGTGCAAGATACTCAAGATCTGTGATCTTTTCCTGTAGTTCTTCATCTGTTATAAGATCGATTTTGTTAAAAACAGTTACAATAACCACTTCCTGCAACTGGTCCCACATTGTTTCATGACATACAAGCAGCTTTTTGCGTATGATCTCAATCGGTTCAGATGAATCCACTACCAGGAGAACAACATCCGCAAGGAATATCTCATCAAGTGTTGACCTGAAAGCATCAACCATCCAGTGAGGGAGGTCCTCTATAAAACCAACAGTATCAGTAACAAGGATATCTCGGCCCTCTACTTCCAGTGATCTGGTTGTGGGCAGCAGTGTGGTGAATAACATATCCTTTGACTCAACATCCTCATCCACAAGGGCATTGAAAAGAGTGCTTTTTCCTGCATTGGTATAACCTGCAAATGCTGCAAGTGAGAAGCCTTTTGAATGCCTGTGTGCCCGTAAGGATTCATTATCCTTTTGTATTGTCTCAAGCTCATTTCTGATGCGTGCCATGCGATTCTTGATGTCCTGGGCATATGAGTCCTCATAACCACCAAGTCCCATAAATCCTGGTCTTTCATCTTTTTTCAGTATGGATATTACTGCTCTTGCACGTGGGAGTTCGTATTCCAGTCTTGCAAGTTCAACCTGTAATTTAGAACGGTGTGTGGTAGCTCTGGTTGCGAATATCTCCAGAATCAGCTGGAATTTATCAATGGTTTCACAGCGGCATGTTTCAGAAATATTATAGATCTGCATGGTGCTGAGAGGATTGTGGAATATTACCTTATCAGGTTTCAGTTCTGAAACCATCTGCGCCAGTTCTTCAACTTTGCCTCTTCCCATGTGGTATCTGCGGTCCGGATAGCGTGTCTGGGTCAGCTCGGAGATTATCTCATAACCTGCAGCTCCGGCAAGTTCCCTGAGTTCATTCATCTGAAGCTCATTCCTGTCATCTTCAGACCTTGGGTCATTTCTCTTAACTAAAATTGCACGCATTGTGTGAATTCCTGATTTTCCGGTCTCACTGGATATCCAGCTCTTTTAAAAGAAGTTTTCTTGAACTGAGTGAAACATGGTGGGCAATTTCAATACATCTTCTTTCGCTCAGAGATTCCTGATATTTGAGATCATGGGAGAACATGCTATCAATTAACCATTGGGGTTTGTTGTAGAAATCACCTGCTTCTGTAACAATTGTGCCGTCAAATTTCAATTCTGAAACTGTATTTTCCACAATTTTGACGACATCCTGTACATCAGGTGCAGAATTGTCCCTGAAAGACCTGATAGCTATCTGGTTGACTTTCTCTACGTGATCTGCAGTGACAGAAGCAGCAACTGCTGCGCATACCATTAGGTATCCCTCACTTGTCTTGTGTC
This sequence comes from uncultured Methanolobus sp., assembly GCF_963665675.1. Classification (NCBI taxonomy): domain Archaea; kingdom Methanobacteriati; phylum Methanobacteriota; class Methanomicrobia; order Methanosarcinales; family Methanosarcinaceae; genus Methanolobus; species uncultured Methanolobus sp. Next base: position 2,523,917 of record NZ_OY762426.1, read on the forward strand.
TTCCGGAAATATCAACTGCGATAATGTCGAACATCTGCTAAAGCAAGGTAGGGTATCTTATATAAGTCTGAGCAGTTTTGGAGTTAACTCTCAATCACATCTTTATTCTGCCAATATCGATGTACTCGGTGGTACCGGTAAATTCGACTGCATAGAGCATTTGTTTCCTTACGCTGTTTGCAAGCCTGATTGCCCTTGACATTACAGGGAGTAAGAATTCATGCTCATGAGCAATTGCATGAACAAGATAGCTTGAATGAGGTAACTTTTTGAGTGTTTGTATCTCACTGTAAACCCTGAAATGAGTACCGAATTTAAATCCTGTCTTGGGAATAAATCCTCTGCTTCGAAGGTCTACATAAGTCGAGTACTTGAGTAAGAAATCCGGGTCAATTGAAGCTGCAATTTTAGAAAACTCAGAGATATCAGGAATGATCTTGTTGTTGCTGTCTTTGATCTCTATGATTCCCTTGTCAAGTAAATATGCAGATTCTACAAGAGAAAGCTGAAGGCGCTGATTATCAAGCGGTTTACCGTAAAAGCCGTTCTCGTAAAGAAGTTTTGATGTTTCTTCATCCCACACAAGAACACGGTCTTCAAGCATGGTAACAGGTGCAGGCTGATCTAAAGGTAAAATTTGTTTCATCTCGCCTTTAATGTCCAGTCTTTTTACTTCGTAATATGTGATGTCACTTTCTTCATCAACGATGGCAAGCACCATTTGTTTGCGAACGTTAAGTGCGGCATTATACTGGGTGAGGAGGTCTTTCAGCAGCATTGGTACACGTTCTGACCTGACGTAAACGAACATCTTTGCCTGTGTCTTACCAGGATGACCCCCTCTCGGATATACTCTGAAGTCAGTTACACTAGGCTGGACATAATAGCCTCTTTCACGGAGGTCTTTGTAAACAATGTATTTCAGCTCAAAGAATTTCTGTCTGATTGACGCTTCTGTAAAAAACTCTTCAAACCTAAGGTTTCTTTCATCCAGACTAATTTCAAGCTTGTTCTTGTAAAGCAGATATGCAGCTTCAACAAGGGTAAGCTCAAGAACATCGCCTTTTGGACGACCATAATATCCGGTATTATAGAGCTCGTTTATGGCCTGCTTTCCGGACTTTACCTTTTCTTTGACTAGTTTTCCGTACAAAAAATTCACCTGGAATAAATAAGAATGCATTTATGAATGTATAGGGATTCAAATATTGTACTATATATTTAACCGTGATGGACTGAAATTAATAAATGATACAAAGGAAGGATGACCATTAAGAGATTTGATATAGAGCACATAGGTCTCATTGTGGAGAATCCGCTTGAAATGGCAAAGTGGTATCATGATGTGCTGGGTTTCAATATTAAGTTCAAGGCAAAAGACGATGAAAAATCAGTTGCTTTTGTCACGGATTCAAGTGATAAAGTTATGCTGGAACTGGCCCGGGTTCCCAATGTCAAAGCACTAACTACACGAACGGATCATCATCTGCAGTTACATATTGCTGTTAAAAGTGATGATATGGATCAGGATATTGAATATCTTGTAGACAATGGAGCAATTCTCATCGAAAAATGTCCACTCAGCAGACCCGGTGATTTTCTTGTGGTCCTGTATGATCCATGGGGAAATTGCATTCAGCTTGTCCAAAGAGGAAATGACATAAAATAAGTTCAAAAAAGAAATCAGGAGAACAAGCTGAGTATTTCTCAGCTTCTTTCCCGTTTTCTGAGACTTATACAACAGACAGCAAGGACAAATGCAGCTATTGCTGTAATGCTTTCAAATGCAGGTGTGTTATTCACCGGTTCTGTAGTTTCTTTTCCAACAGCATCGTTGCTTTCGACTGAATCTGTTGACATTTTAGTTTCATCAGAGTCCAGGGATTTTTCTTCAGAATCTCCAACTATTGCAAACGGTGAGAATCCTGATGTCTCAGCTTCAAAGTGCAGATACTCATCACTTTCATCGGTCAGTTTTGTATCGAGCTTTTCCCATTCTCCTTCAGAATAGTGCAAGAGCCTGATAGAACCTTCATCAATGTCATTTTCCTCAAGCCACTGTCTGCTGACCTTGAACCCAATTACACAGTCCTTAATATTGTCAGAATCAGAGAATCCTGATTTTCCAACCCATATGTTGAGATTGCGGTACACCGTTCCTTCAGGTTCCTTATCCACAAGGGCAGATGTATCATGCAGGTACTCGATGGTTGCAGATATCTTACCCCAGTTACGGGAAGCTGTGAACTGGATGAATTCAACTTCGTTGTTTTCATTATCAAAGTCGTATTTTGTGCCTGAATCTTTTGTTACGAACTCTGATTTAACATCCTTGAATGCGATGTTTTCGTAAAGTTCACCGGAGGTGCCACCACCGCCTCCGCCACCGCTACTGCCGCCGGAGCTTGTAGTGGTGGTAGTAGGGGATGTATTAGATTCGGATGGTATCTCTGTGTGAAGGATAATCAGACCATTTAATGTGTCAGCTACATAGATGTAATCTTCAAAAATATCGATGTCAAGCACAAATCTGCTGTCATAAATACCTGCAATTAAAGGAGAAGTTGGATCACTGATATCAAGTACATAGACACCATCATTACCTGCAGCTACGTATACATAATGACCTGAAATTGAAACACTGTATGATTCACGGGATATGGATTTACAGTGGTTGGCAATAAATGGTGATGAATGGTTGCTGATATTTACAATAACAAGTCCATAGTCTTCATGGTTAGCAACATAAGCATAATTGCCAGATACAGCAATATCCATTACATAACCAACACTGCTCAAACTGCCTACAAAAGATGGGTTTGTTGGGCAACTGATGTCTATTATAATTAATCCCTCATCGCCTGCACCAAGATATGCATAATTCCCTGAGACTGTTATATCTCGTATACATTCTCCAATATCATAGTTACTAACAAGTTTTGGATTTGTAGGGTCACTTATGTTGACAATACAAATGCCATTATTATAATCGGCTATATAGGCATAATCATCCATAATATCAATATCATAAGCTCTACCTGCAGTGTTATAGCGACCAATGGTTGATGGAGATGTAGGTATTGTGATATTCATGATTCGAAGTCCATAATATCCATCGGCTACATAAGCATAGTTTTCATTAATTGCAACCTCGTTATAACTATACACTTCATTTGAACTGCTTTTAAATAATGGATTTGTAGCGTTTTGAACATCCACAATCTTAAAACCATCGGAATCCTCTATGTATACATAATTTTCAAAAGCTGTAATTTGCTCTGCGTACGTAGTGGTGTCATATTGGCCTGCAAAGCCTGGTGATTTTGGATTGTTTAAGTCTATAACAACAAGACCATTTTCCCAATTTGTTAAATAAGCAAAATTATCATTTGCAGAAATTTCATAAAAGTATCCTTCATAACTACTTTCAAGCATTGGTGATGCAGGATTGCTGATATTTATAATGTCAAGGCTATTAGAATCGTCTACAAAATATACATAATTTTCAGATACATTAATATGAGGAACACCACAGGTAGTATTATAACTACCTATAATGGATGGCAAAGAAGAATTACTTATATTGACAATAGTAAGACCTTGGTTATGAACAGCTACATATGCATAGTTGTCTGAAACAGAAATATCTGATATGTAGTTATCAAGTGTACATTGGCCTGCAAATGTGGGTAAAGTAACATTGTCAATATTAACAATAACAAGCTTGTCACCTGTCATGCCCATGTAGGCATGTTTATTTGAAACAAAAACTGTTTCCGTGTATCCGCATCCATAATAATTACTTTTGTATAGTGGAAATGTGGGATCACTAATATCTACAATAACAAGTCCGTTATTGCCAGTAGCTAAATATGCGTAATTTCCTGAAACATCAACATCGTAGACGTAACCCGGATCATAATTCCCAACAATTTGTGGTGACAGAGGATTGGTAATATCAATTATAATGAGTCCATTGTAATGCGATGCTACATATGCATAGTTTCCTGAAACATCAATATTATTCATCTCTGATGTTGTCATTATCTTTCCTGATTCCAGTATATTGGAAGAATTACTTATGTTAAGCACTACAAAACTTGAACCTTGCACAACATATGCATAATTTCCTGAAATTTCAATATCATTAATGAAACCACCTAATTGAGACTCAAAAGTTATGTTCATAGCGCTGTCATTACTTGGTGAAATCTCCCTGCTAATTGCTATGTTTGTTGTTTCAGTGTCGGACCAGGTTCCTTCGTTGTCCTGTACACTAAAATAAATTGTATGGGTACCTACCGCTAGATCTGATGTACTAAAACTCTCTGAATTACTCAGATGCCCATCTATACTTGATGTCCAGTTGTATCCTGCCACAGTACCATCCCAATCAAAACCACTTCCTTCAAAATCTATTTCATCACCTTCAACTGCCATATGTGGAGAAATAGAGATGATTGAGGCTTTTGGTGCATAATTTATATTTGATTTATTCATTCCCTCTTTGATAAGACAAAAACTCAGATTCTCATCGTCTTCAACTTCAAAGGAAAGGTCATTTACAATTCTAACATCTGTTCCATTTTCTAATTTAATAGGATCAGCATTTCTCATTGATATTGATCCTGAATCAATGCTATCTACCACCAGATTTCCAAATTCATCACCTGGATTAATCACCAAGGTAGACCCAAAATCTATTGCCCATAAACCATCTATGGTAATTGATGAGCAATTACTGCTTTTAATATGCACTCCAAAAACAATTAAATTATCAACAGAAGCCAGATCATCCCATTCACACCACCATGTAGTACCGTTTTCATCAATATCAATTATTATCCCGCATCCCTCACCATTCCCGGAATTGTCCAGTCTCCAAAACTCTAGCTCAGCCCTCTCGCCGGATGCATTTATTTCCCAAACTTCAAATGTATATCCACTTCCAAGGTCAATGGATTCACCTTCTTTTAATGTAATTGTTTCATTGCTATCTTTAAGAAGTTTTACTAACATGTCAGATGAATCTGCACTCAATGAAACATATCTATCGCCAAATAGATTTATGACAGGATAACCATTGTATGGATAATCTTCAAACGATGCATTAAAATCTACAAGATCGATTGTTGTCTTATATTCCAATGAATTTTCAGGTATTGTTCTTCCAGTCAAATTTCCATCATCATAGATTCTAAGTATTTCAGTTGATGAATTGTCATCCTGATTATAGGAAAAAGCTTCAAAATTCGTCGAGTTGAATTCAAGGCACTTTAGTGCTGTATTTGTTTTTGAATCTAATTCATATATGCCGTATTTTTGAATAATGTCATGAAGATTAGGACCTGTATAAATTGTACTTTTTGTACAATTTGTTTCTTCATCAATGAACAAAGGCAGATAATCTACATTGTACTCGTTAATAGTATGTTTCTCGTCACAAATCCCATCTTCATCCATGTCTAAATGAGTTTGACTAAAACCTGTTCCAAGGGGATTAGTCCAGCAGTTACCGCCAAGGTAAGGACCCCCTACGATATTTTTGCCTGCTGTTTTTTCGATGTTCCAAATGTTTGTCTCATTTGAATATTGATATAAGTTTACTGTATTATTTAAATAATTATTATAGATGGTGTTTCCTGAAGAACCGTTGTAAATAACTATTCCCTTATAACTAGTTTCAATGAAATTTCCTTCTATTATGTTTCCTGTGTTATTCTGGTATAAAAAGAATCCAAGTCCACTTGTTGTTGCTGCTTTTGTGTTTATGAGAGTATTTGAATTGTAAATCAAACTTGTGTTGTCATTTTCATTTGGATATATTTCTTCTGTAATAAGTTCAAATTCATTATGTATCTCCTTGCTTGGTGAATTCATACTTAAAGAACCAACACTTGTGGACTGCATTTCATTAGGGGAAGTGCAAGTTATAGAATTATTACTGAATGAATTATTGTTAGATTTCTCATGCAAATAGATTCCATATACCTCATTATCTGTAATGATATTATCATGGATGTTGTTGTTGCATGATCGTACAAGATCAAGACTTATAAGGTCATTAGTTGATGATGTTTGACTAATTATATTGTCATCACTTTCAAAAAGGCATAGTCCAATATAGTCATTAGATTTTAGGGTGTTATTGATGACTTCATTGTTATCTGAATTATTGAGGTAAATCCCATATTTGTTTGATTCAACAACGTTATTTTCTATCAGGCAACCTGATGACTCATAAAGGAATACTGCTTTAGAAGAGTCTGCACCAGTTACAGTAAAACCTTTCAGCACAACATCATCTGAATTAACAAATATTGTATAACTTTGATTATCAATTGGCTTTATCGTAACAGTATCCGGATTTCCAGAGTCAGATGCTATAGATAATGGTTTATCAATTAGTATATTCTCCGTATATGTTCCCGACTTAACAACGATAGAATTGCCGGAAGTTGAATTGTTAATGGCATCCTGAATAGAAGTATAGTCACCACTGCCTCCACAATCTACAATGATAGTAGAACTTTGATATGAAGACAAAGGTAATTTATCAATACTTTTTCCTCCAATGGCATACTCGGTATCGCATATTCCATCTTTATTATTGTCAGCATTTATCTGGCTAAATCCTGTGCCATTAGTGCTTGCCCAGAAATTGCCGCCGAGATATGGACCTCCGACTATGTTAGTACCAGCTATTTTGGTGATATTCCATGTGTTTGAGCATACACAGTTTGCATTATTAGTGTTAGACAAATAATTGTTATAAATCAAATTAAAGTTAGAAAAAGAATCAATGAACATGCCAAATTCGGAGTTATTAGAAATGATATTATTTTTTATCGTACTATAACGGCAATCATACATATAGAGACCATTATGAGCATTATTTGATGCATTATTGTCACTTATAGTAACATAATCTAAGTAATACAAATCGAAACTGCAATTGTTTGAAACAATTGTGTTATCTGTAAACGTACTGTTGTCTGCAACTATCACTCTAATACCTTTGTCACAAAAACTTATGCTATTACCTGTAGTTGCAGTATACCTTTCAGAACGAATATCAATACCACGGTAATCACAATATTCAATGCTATTATTTGTCAAAGTATTATGACCACCTGATGATACACCAATTCCTACCAGACTAAAAAAAACATTATTATTAATCACAGTATTTCTACTTGATTCGTATATTTTAATAGATGTGTCAATATAGCACATAGTGTTGTTTGTCAGAATATTGTCATTTGAATACTCAAGAAATATACCTAAACAATTATTTGATAACGAATTGTTCTCGATTAAGATATTTTCAGCACTATCAACAAAGATTCCAGAATAATGATAACTATAATCTTCTACAATTGGGGCATTTTCTCTAGTAATATTAAAACCGCATATAGTCACATTATCTGCAGTCACATGGATTTCATCGTCTTCCTGGTCAGCAGCCATGATTACAGTATTATCAGGATTCCCGGATTCCGATTGAATAGAAATAGATTTATTCACCAATAGATTCTCTGTATAAGTTCCAGACTTAACTATTATGGAATCCCCAGAATCTGAATTGTTAATGGCATCCTGGATAGAAGTATAATCTCCATTTCCAGACAAATCTACAGTAATAGTATCAGCCATTGCATTTCCCGCAAGCACAAAAGAAATACACATATACATAACCAACAACATTTTGCAATAATGATATTTCATATCAATAACCCTATCACTCTTAATACATTATTGATATATAAACATAATTAATTTTGTCTGTTCAATAATAAACAGTAAATCAAAAATCAGATAAATAAATGAAGTGAGCGCATGTTCAGCGCACTTTAAAGATAAGCTTCCGTAACATATCGATGCATCATCCTATGACTGTTGAAATAATAAGCTATCATCTCAATTGAATTGTTCATGAGACTTATCCACTCATCTTTTCTATGGTAGTATTTAGGGATCATGATGTATTCCAGTTTATTGTACAGATCATCAAGCTCCATCATCTCAATTTCCTGCGGGGTTTTTTCCACATGTGGCATAGGACCAATGGCATAACCGGTAACACCTTCCACACAACCCTCAAGCCACCAGCCGTCAAGGACACTGAAGTTCACAACACCATTATGGGCTGCTTTCATTCCGCTTGTGCCCGAAGCCTCGAGAGGTTTTTTAGGATTGTTCAGCCAGATATCCACACCTGAAACGATTTTCATCGCAAGGTCTATACCATAGTTTTCAAGATAGGCAATTTCTATTTCGCCTTTAAGCTCTTCCTTATACTGGAAAATCCTTTCAATGAATTGCTTTCCCTGTATGTCCCTTGGATGAGCTTTGCCTGCAAAGATCAACTGGATTTTACCGGCTTCATTTACTTTCCTCAGTCTTTTAAGTTCAGAAAATATAAACGTAGGTCTTTTGTATTCAGTGATGCGTCTTGCAAACCCAATTGTCAGAGTATCAGGGTCCATATTCGTTCCGCATTTGCTGTTAACATAATCCAGAAGCTCTTTTTTGGCAAGCTGGTGTGCATCCCATATTTCATTATCCGGAATGCTCCTGACCCTCACCAGAAGTTCAGGTTCATTGGCCCAGCCTGGCAGATATTTATTATAAAGTTTCCTGAAATGCGGACAGACCCATGTATATGAATGTATGCCGTTGGTAATAGCATTGAACTTGTAGCCAGGGAACATTTTTTCGGAAATTTCCCTGTGTCTTTTTGCCACCCCGTTGATGTAATTGGATAGATTTAATCCGAGAAGGGTCATATTAAGCTCATGCTCCCCGCCGTATTTTTTGAGAGTCTCCAGATCAACACAATTTCCAATCAATTCAAGCACCAGGTCATGTGGAAATACGTCATGCCCACTTTCAATTGGCGTGTGGGTGGTAAAAACACAATGATCCTTTACATATAATGCATTCATATTGTTCTGACGTAGTAACTCAATAGCAAGAAGGCTGGAATGTCCCTCATTCATATGATATTTGCTGATGGAGCAACCAAGGCTGTTCAGCATCCTTACACCGCCGATTCCAAGTACAATTTCCTGTTTCAGGCGGTATTTGCTGTCTCCCCCGTAAAGACTGTATGTGATTTGCCTGTCTTCAGGAGCGTTTTCTTCAATATCCGTATCCAGGAAAATAACAGGAACATTTTTCCTGGTCAGGCTGTAGTGTTCGTAAATCCAGGCTCTTATCCTTACTTCTCTCCCCTGTATCTTAACTGTCACTTCATAGGGCAAAAGTTGCATATAATCAGAAGGTGTCCAGTCATGCTGATGTTCGGTCTGCCTGCCTGCATCATCCAGTTTCTGCATGAAATAACCTTTTTTGTTAAGAAGGGTAATACCTATTAAGGGAAGACCCAGATCAGCACTTGCTCTTATGGTGTCCCCGGCCAGTATGCCCAGACCGCCACTGTAGGTTGGCATTTCGTTTTTCAATCCGATTTCCATTGAAAAATAAGCAATCCTGCGTCCGCTTGCTCCAATAACATTATCCATATTGTCCAGCACCTTTGCATTATACACATATCATCTAAAAAGAATATATATTAATATGTTTAAGAATTAAAAAGGCTTTGTGACAAAATCCTGTAATCCCGGATCAGTTATTTTATTGCAGAGTGCCAAGGTCTTTTAATGCTGCATTCTTTAACTGTTCTCTCAGGTCCGGTATTGCTGACAATGCCCTTTTCCAGTCAGGCATCTGAATGCTTAGGGGTGTTTCCAGATAGGAATTTCCAGTATTCAGGATTATCTGGGAGAAGGCCTCAACATACCTTTCTTCCACATGCCTGTCATATTTCAGATTATTACATATGGCATCAGCGTGGTGCTGTCTGATAAGATCCTGTGCAAAGCGTATGTACTTCACATACACACTCTGAATGAACGACCGAGAGATATGGACACTTGTAGTCTCATTGGCAATACGGAGAAGAGTCAGTACAATATCATTAACCATCTTTGACAGACCTTCACTTACATCCTCTCCGGCATCCTTGTGTTTGTGCTCATAGAAACCAAGGTCAGTCTGACATGTTCTTTTTAGAGAACTATTCCTGTATATTTCAGCAAGAAGACCTACCTCAAGTCCCCAGTCGGCTGGAAATCTCAGATGTAGCGCAAGATCTGATGAGAAAGCGAATTCTCCTGCCAGTGTATACCTGAAAGCCTGCAGATAATCAAGTACATAGGACTCATAGTTAACATCCCTCTGTAAAGCTGCCATGAACGGACGGACAAAGAGGCGGAATACTCTTCCATACATTATCCCTTCCTTTCTGTTTATGCGTGCATAATATCCTTTATTAAAAAGGAAGTTGAGTTTTGGATTCAATATGGGATAAAGAAGTTTAGCGGGGAAGTCCTTTGAATATGTAACAACATCCGCATCATGGAGTGCAATAGCAAATGAATTAAGACTTGCCACACCAATGGCAAGCCATACGTCCTTGCCCTTGCCTTTAAATTGGGAGAAATCAAGGTCTTTCTCTCCCATTTCTTCAACTACCTTTGAGATGTTTGGGCCATTACACCATACAACTATATGGTCCAGTTTAAGCTCCCTGAAGAAACGTACAACATGCTCATACTCTTCCCTACTATCAGCGGCAAGCGAAATGACGACCTCGTTGATGAACTTACATTTGTTCAGTTCATCGCGTATGTTTGCAAGGCACGGACTCTTTATTTCTTTATAAAGCATCGGAATTATCAATGCGGCTGGTCTGGATTTTGAAAGTTCCTGCAAATGAGTTACCATTGCATCATTGTCTGTCGCAAAATCGTGTATTGTGGTTATTTTCTCCTGATAGAAATCCACCAGTAATCACTCCCTTTATTAGTTTGATTCAACATCCGGTTCCGGGGATATGCAAATTATATCATCTGACAAAGAACATTTACTTGAATGAATATTCGTTACCAAATTTGTTGATAAAATTCCTGTAAGCTCTGATATATTCAGCATGTGGCCATATGAGGGGTATTGTCACATATGCCAGGCCATCTTTCCATTTCGGATGAGAACGGACATTCTCTATCATGGTTACTTTGCTGTCCCTGAGTATTTTGGCATTGGAGTAATCCTCCAGCCAGAGCTCAAATCTCTCAATGGTTGAAATGTGTTCAGGCAACTTCTGGTTGTGAGCCATGTCTACCACCCATCCAAGATACATCTCGGCCATATCCATGTTGTCAACTTCAGCAAAGTGATTAGCCAGTTGGCATGTAAAATGGCACCACGGTCCGTATCCACCATTGTTTCTCCCCCAGTGTTCAGGATACCTGTTGAGTCCTCCGATTTCGGTGTCCCAGAGTTTTTCATGTATTCTTTTCACGGTGGATTTAATTTTTACATCGTGATCACTTAAAAGCCCGAAATATGCAGGCGAGTATTCAACTACGTCTACGTCAATAACAGTAGAGGCAAATGCATCATATCCTATTGGCTTGCTATTGCGGTCCTTAACTCTGATACATTTTATGAAGGACCTTCTTCTGGGGCTGTACAGACGTGTTAGAATGGACTCTTTTATCTTTTCTGCTTCTACTTTCCATTCAGCGACATCCTTTCCAATTAACTCTCCCATTTTTACAGCTGCCAGAACCCCTGCACAGCATGCGCAGTTCGCATATATCTCAAAACCATGTTCATATGCCGGATATTCATGGATACTGTTAATAGTATGAATAAGGTCTACTTCCTCATTCTTGTTCATGAGTATGAAGTCCACAGCCTTGCTGACCTGTTCCCAGTATTTTTCCACAAATTCCCTGTCCGCCATTTCATCAAAAAAGGAGGCTCCTGTGGCTTCAAAGTATTTACCCATGGCAAAGAGTACCAGGCCGTTACCATCTATCTGAAGGTCTTTGTAGCTTGCATCATTCCCATCAACATCGTATCTCTGGGAAAATTCTCCCAGGGGTTTCTGGGCGTTGAGGACGAATTCAAGTCCTTTTTTAGCTTCTTCAAGCAGTCCCGCATCAACAGCCCCAAGAATATCCACGGAATGGTCCCTTGGATATATGAATGGATAACGTGTGCCGGGAGGACTTGCATAGTATCCTCCTTTTTCATGCTGGTTTTCTTTTAAGATTCTGACACTATTTTCATAAATTTTGGCAGCTTCCGGAAAATTCAAAAAAATCACTCCATTTCGGTCTTAATCTTCAAGGTACTCTACTTTGCATACACAAAAAGCACGATCCAGTATTTTGCTGACCTGTTCTTTTGTCATTCTTGCTTTTTCTATTGCTTCCTTATTATAAACCTTGATATTGTTGACTACTGATTTACTGCCTACATTGTAAACCTGAGCTTCCGCCATCTCGGCCCGGCGTCTGACATAGCTATGCCGAAGTATGCCAAGAACACTTACAAGAGCAGGGTAGTTCCATGGGTCATCTGACTCTCCTTTTAGTTTATTGACATAATTCATCAGTTCGGTGAACTGCGGAGGAGTTTCACTACCATGAATGTGAATGAAATCTATTAGTTCGTTTCCAAAAGGACAAATTGGCAGATAGTTTACGTCATCTTCCCAGGCTCCTTCAAACCCCGGGCCTTCTATCTCAGCCAGTTTGGTGCCAAGGGTAGTGATCCATTCATAGGTTTTTTCAACTCCTGATATGTCCACCATTTCGACTATTCCAAATAAAAATGCTTTAGGAAGTATATTCTTTAATCTGATCATGTTTAATCCCACCCTCCTTGGTGATTGTGGCGCTATATTTTCTTAAAGTTAAAACTATAGCATGATATATTCCATGTACAGTTTGTTTGCGTCTCCCAATTACATAGTTTGTTTTGTGAGTATAAATAATTTTGAGTCGATAATTTTGAGTCAATGTGAAAGAGTTCATACAATTTCCAAGATGTTAATTATGCTTTTACTGTCTTTTACAGTCGCTTGAATTTAATAGTGAAAAATCCAATTATTCTATGAAATTTGAGGTTACTCAAAAGAGGTATGAAAATGGAATTCAAAGAACTGACAACAGCAAGATATGCCAGCAGAAAATACACTGACAGAAGGATAGATGATGAGTCTATAGAAATCATAAAGGAAATGGTAAGGAACAGTCCATCTGCTGTTAATGTTCAGCCATGGAAGATCAAGATATTAAATGATGGTGAACTCAAAGGCAAGCTTGCTCCTTATGTATTTGGCGGACAGACACAGGTTCCAAGTTGTTCACACTTGATGGTTTTATGTGCAAATACTGACTGGGAAAGCCATATTGAAGCAAATATTGCTTGCATGAAGCAAGCGCAGGTGCCGGAACAGAACATAAAATACTATCAGATGGCGGTTGATGGCATGTTCGGTCGCATATCTGCCGATGAGAAACTTGCAGAAGCTGAAAAGAATGTTTATATTGCGGCAGCATCTGCTGTATTTGGAGCTAAATCACTGGGTATTGACTCATGTATAATACAGGGATTTGATGTAGATGAGATCAGTAATATCCTTGATCTGCCATCAAATATTACGCCGACATTGCTAGTAACTCTGGGTTATGCCGCAGACAGTCCGACACCAAAGAGCAGACTTCCGGAAGATGAAATATTCTTCTGAGCAGACTGCTAATCTATTTTTGTTTTTTTTGTCCGTAGAAATCCTGTTTTCTTGTTATTAGTGACACAAACATTGCTCTTTTTCATGTCCACAAAAACGACCTGTAATCTAAAAACAAAGTATCCATCCGCCGAAGGCGGCACATTTCGATGCTGCCACACAGAAGCTTATTACAAAAACGATTGTATTTATAGAGAGAATTCTACATGAGTCCTGGGAGGAAAGTACAAGGTATTTACAGATTATTCTGCTTTTTATTGTGGGAAAACACCGGCTTCGCCGGACTCTTCGGGATCAATCAAACTATTCATGACTTACCATTAATCTGTTTACAAACTATCTTAGTGTTTAATGGCAGGAATTCTACAAAGCCTATTTTTGTATTCACAAAAGAAAAATCCAATATCTTCAATTTTCATCCCAATAGTCCTGAAATTGCCATGTTCCATCCAACAGGACCAATGCCTTCAACTTTGTTGACCTTTGCATCCGTTATTTTTGGGTCATGCTTGCCGTTATGCTTCTGTACCAAAAACGGTATGTCAACTGTTTTGAGCATTGGATAGTCGTTAAGGCTATCTCCGAGACCCACTGTTTTTACATCGTTGTATTGCTTGCGATAAATTTGTGTGAGGATACTGACTGCTTTTCCCTTGTCGTTGTCCCCGATTATGTGCCAGTACCTGCCACCACGGGTGTAATTCAAGCCGTTTGCCTGTATCTTATTGGTGAGTGTTTCAGCATCCTTTTCATCACCATCAAGTTTGAAAGCTTCATCATACTCCCTCTGCTTCGCAAGACATGCAGATTTAATGTCAAGACCTGTATCTTCACTGACCCCTTCATCTGTCATATCACCAAAACCGGTTATTGAAAGGTCTTCTGATGCTGCAATGTTCAGCAGAACGTTTCTCAGCAGGTTATAATCCGTGCCAAGTTCAATTATATCATACTTCTCTGTTGACCCGGAAGATACATAATCCACGTCAAAATAGCCATGGGGGATAAAAATTGCTCCACCGTTCTCTGATATGAAAGGATGCCCTGTGTTCAGTTCATCCACATAAACTTCTATCTCAGCCCTGGTCTTACTTGTACAGAATACAAGCGGTATTCCCTTTTCTTTTAGCATATTGATGGCTGGCATTGCAGCTTCATATGAGTATGTGTCATGATCTACCAGCGTGCCGTCCAGATCTGTAAAAATGATGTATTGCATTGTACTACTCCCTTAAATGATGCTGGTAGTAATTTGTTGGTGATGGGTTTTATAGTGTTTGGATAAAGGAATGTAAGAATAATTTTAGGATATTATTTTATACTTTCTAAATTTTTGGAGTTAAATGAAGATTTTAGTTTGTTTGCAGGTATTTTTTTGTAACTCTGAATTACATATGGACCGTAAACCTCACACCATCCCCAATATAATGCAATAATCAAGGCATATAGATCAAAGATTTTACCAAGTACTTTTTCTATAGGGTATTTCTTTTGAGATCCATCGTCTTGTATCCAAATAATATGGTTTTCACCTATGACATATGATTCATGAGCAATGGCATTTCTTAATTGTCCATTCATAGATTTGAATAATTTTTTTGTATTCATGTCAAAATAACGGAATGACTTTGAGATATCCGACCATTCGAGGTTCTTTTTCCTTTCAGCTTTCCATAAATGCATAAAATTAGGATTCAGCATTTTCAAAACAGCTTCAAACATCATTTTGTATTTGTTGAGTATATCAAAGATATCATCACGTGAAAATGAATCATATTGTTGTTTTGGCAAAGCTATTTGCAACTGATATATTTTAGATGGAATAACCAATGCGTCCATTAAGTTAAGATTTAATTTCCCTGTTCTTTTATGCAGAAGTTCATTCCAAAACAAAACTGAAGGCTCTTTCTTTGATAAAAAGTTTTTATCTTCAATTATTGGCTTGTCGCCTATTTTGAAGTCAGGCAAATGTAAATGAAAATTATTAAGAGATTTTTCAGTAATCTCTATAAGATGTATCTTAAACAAATAATGGGGTTCTGACTTTAGTTTTTTTAATTGATTTATTGTATTATTATATTCGTCAATTAAAAAATCCATAATAAAGTGAATGTAAAAAGAAGTTAAAAGGATTTCTGTATGTAGGCCTAATTATGTCTATTGTATATTCTCCATCACAAAATCCACAAAACTCCCCGCAAATTCCCTGTAAGAACTCGCAACCAGATGCGCATAGCATCCAAGTGTATTATCAACAGTGAGTCCGTCCCAGCCATCAATGATTCCGGTTCCGCGGGAGAGTTTAATGGCAAACTCCGCATCTTTTGGAATCTCTGTAACTTCGGAATGATGGAATTCATGGCCACGGAAAGAGTTTCCTGTTTTGCCAATAACTGAATCCATTGCAAGTTCGCCAATATTGTAACTGACCACACGTTTGTGACCCATAAGCGTATGTCCAGGGAGAGCACCAACCATGTCGTGGGTGGATTCAGGCATTTCTGCCATATTATGGGCTCCTTTGCCTTTTACTCCGGTGCTGAGTTTCTCGGTCAGGTACATCAGGCCGCCACATTCCGCATAGATTGGCATACCGGAGCGTGATGCATCAAGAATATCCTCACGCATTGAAACATTATTCTCAAGTTCTGCGGCGAAAAGTTCGGGATAACCGCCGCCAAGGTAGAGTCCGTCAACACAGGGCAGTTTGCTGTCGTGAATCGGGCTGAAGTATTTGATATCCGCTCCTGCCATTTCAAGCAGTTCAAGGTTATCATGATAATAGAAATTAAAAGCCTCATCAAGGGCGACACCAATTACAGGACGCCCACCTTCAATCTCGCGTGGAGAGAAAACGGTTTTTGAAGGACGTTCAAGTTCCGGAGCTGCGTGTGCCATTTCCAGAAGCCTGTCTATCTGGATTCCATCCTTGATCTTGTTCTTGATAAATTCGATTCTCTCATCGTAATTATCGGCACGGCGACGTTCTTCTATTGCAGGAACAAGACCTAGATGCCTCATTGATATTTTCATTGAGTTATTGCGGTGAATTACACCAATAACTGGAATACCTGTGTAATGTTCAATAGCTTCAGTTGCTTTTTTAGTGTGTCTTGGACCGCCAATGTTGTTGAGGATTACGCCAACGATATTCACGTCCTTGTCAAAATCCTTGAATCCATTAACAAGGGCAGCAGCTGAGCGTGTAATGCTCCTTGCATTGACAATAAGAATAACAGAACAATTCAGAATCTTTGCAATCTGTGCAGTGCTGCCTGTATCTGTAAAGCTGTCAAAACCCTCGAACAGGCCACGGACACCTTCGATGATTGCGATATCAGCATCTTCATCAACTTCTGCACCGTGAATGAAAACATCCCTGACACCTTCCTCATCCATGAGGAATCCATCAATATTACGTGCCCTGCGTCCGGTAATTTCAGAATAGTAACTCGGATCGATGTAATCCAGTCCTACTTTATATGGCTGGACTTTGTATCCGGCTTCAGTAAGGGCTGCAAGCAGGCCAATAGTAATGGTAGTTTTACCGGAGGATGAACTCCCGGCTGACAGGAGTATTCTTGGGATTTCTTTTTTCCCAGAGGGTTGAGGAGTGCCTGACATTTTCATCAAACCTTAACGTGTAAGTTCACGCAGTCTTTCATCTTCAAGTGATGAAGGCAGTACGGAACTGTCGTTTGACATAATAGCATGTGCAAGTTCACGATAGACGCCTGCAACAGGTGAATCTGGAGCTTTTTCAAGCACTGAGAAACCATCCCTCTCACAATCCTGCACGATCTGCTCCTTTGGAATAAAAGCCATGAGCTTGCTTCCTATTTCCTCGGAGAACTTCCTTACTATTGCCTCTTCCCTTGTGACACTTCTGGAATTGCAGATTATGCCGGAAAGCGGAGTATCTATTTTGGCAAGTCCCTTGCATATGTTATTTGCAGCATAGAGTGGCATGTATTCGCCTGATGTCAGAATATAGGCTTCGTTAACAAGCCCCTTACGTATTGGTGCTACAAATCCACCGCATACGATATCTCCGGGTACATCGTAGATGATGAGGTCCATATCATCAATGGATTTACATACCTTCCTCAATCTCTGTATGGCAACAATGATGCCGCGTCCTGCACATCCTATTCCAGGCTCGGGTCCACCGACTTCAACGCATTTCACGCCTTTGTAACCTTCATGGACAATGTCCTCTTCATTGACATCAATTTTCTGTCGTAGAAGGTCAAGGATAGTTTGTATTCTCTTACCGCCAAGAAGTGTAATGGATGAATCACTCTTAGGATCACATCCGATTATCATTACTTTGTAACCTTCATCGGCACATGCGGCTGCAACATTGGAAGCTGTGCTGGATTTTCCAATCCCGCCTTTTCCATAAATGGCTATTCTTTTCTGTTCCATCAGGCTTCCTCCACGTTTTGCATATCTTTTGCAACCTCACGCATTGTTGCACCGAACTCAGACTCAACAATGTTGCTTACTCCAAGTGTTTTAGGATGCAGATCAATTTCCACAATGACATTTGAGTGTCCCATATCCTTGAGAGGGTGCACCTGCCTCGGTCCATTGGTTACGGAAATTACATCCATGTTCTGAAGCTCATCCATTGGTATGGCATGTGGGACGCCGGTAATTACTGCAAAATCAAACTCACTGTACTTTTCAGCTATGATTTTGCTGACTTTTTCGCCTGTGATCGGATATTCATCCATACCACCGATCATTTCGTGAATCTCAATTCCTTTTTCCCTGAAATCATTCATGATGCTTGAAGCATGGTGACGTACACGTGGCAGACCAAGAGCATCATCCACATTTGCCATGTTGATCACATTGTCAGAAACACCAAGCTGTTCAGCTACTTCATTGATAGCAACGGTGATATCTGCAAACATGTAACCGGTTTCCTTCTTGGCATTCATGATAGTCAGGCATTTCTTACCTTCTTTCAGGTAATTGATTACTTTTTCAGCAACCTTATATTTCAGATCCCCCCGTGAAGGGACAAGATATTCCTTACTTGCTGCACCGTGACGTTTCTCAACATTGGTTGCCTCCGTAAGCAGGACTTTCTGCCTCTCAAGTTCCTCGTTAGTAATTACACCTGCATCACATGCAGATTCAAGGGCAATGAGGACTCCTTTGGTGTTGTTAGGGTATCCTGCATGCACTTCTACGCCTATGACAGGTACGTCAAGATTTGCGTCCCTCACCGGTTCACTGAGTTCCTCACCGATGATCATACTGACACAAGTTCCCACAACGCCGATGAGTTTTGGATTGAACATCTCGTTGACCTTGAGAAGCAGGGTTGAAAGTTCTTCACGTCCTCCGAAAACAAAGCCGTTCTCATCAAGGGCTGTTGTTACAACATGAATACCATCTTCCTCAAGCAGCCTTGCATGTTTGAATGAGCAGCCTGGCGGACCGTGGAGTATTGCAACATCAACATTCAGGTCACGCAGTGTGTATAAAGCAGCCACAATGGAACTGGGCCGCGGGTGTATTATAGAAATATCTTTTTCAGCCATATTTATCCCATAAACTTGGTTGATTCCAGTAGATTATTATAATTTTGTAATTTCGTAATAAATAGTATACTTATTGCAAGTCGGTTTTTCTGCACTATCTATATCTTTATTGTATAAAAGGACTAATCATAGTCAATAAACAAAGAGTGGATGAATCTCATCTGAAGCATTTCACACATGATAGGATTATGTCTTTTTCGGATGCAATTGCTGTAGCTATTTCCAGTCCCTCTTCCAGTCCACCGGCATAAGTGAACTTGCCATTTCCAATATCATGCATCCTTTTTCCAACAAGTATCAGTCTGGAGAGCTCACCACTTCGTCGCATCACAAACTCAGAGACATTTTCAGGTGGAAGTCCTTCACATACCTGTGCAGCCTCTTCGCCAAGTATCATGATTATGCCTGAAATTTCAGACTCGGATTTCGATTTGGTTAATGCATAATCAAGAGAACGTTCAGCCGACTTAATATCCATTCCTGAGTTTGAATTATCAATGAGTGTCCTGCCTTCAAGTTCTTTTTCCTGCATTCTTCCCTGAAGTCCTCCAAAAGAAGCAATAACTTCAATGATTTCCTGTTCAGGAATTCCCATTTTCAAAGCAACTGCAGTTGATACTGCAAAAGCAGTGGCATATGATCTGGAATTATAGTTCTGCGAAAGTGGGCTTGAGAATGTTCCATTTTTGTGATTGAAGGTGACACTTTTGTCATCAATGTCAGCCACGGTATCAGCATTCTCATAATCCTTGCCGCAATATTCAGAATCTCCGAATGTAAAACAGGTCCTTCCAAATTTATTTGCCATATCATGGCCTTTCATGTCTGTTACATTGAGGAAAAAGATCTCTTCCTGTTTAGCATAGGAAAGAACGCTTAATTTCGCATCACTGGCATTTGAAGTTGATGCAGCAATTGGATAATCAGGTTCAAGCGTTGTAATTATTCCGATGTCTGCAAAACCTGTCAGGCCGATGGAAACCTCAAAAATGTAACACTCTGCTGAAACACCGAATTCGTCCAGTTTATCGATTGCAAGCAGTATACTTCCCGGTGCTATGCTAAGTCCTAAATTCAATATTTTGCATTGTCCGTTTTCCCACAGTTCCAGACCTCTGGATGTATGCAGTACTACTTTCATTTTCTGTGAAAGCATTTCGGCAAGCAAAGATGCGGAACTTGTTTTAGCCTTTGAACCTGTGATCTCTATTACAGTTCCGCTATCAGGCCATCCTTTCATGGACAATATGCTGCCAACTGCCTGGTGATGTGTAAGTATCTTTATGCCTTTTTTTCTGGCTTCTACAAGTACCGGATATTCAGGGTCAAGATGAGCAGGACTTATTACAAGGTCATGTTTATCAATCTGCACAGGTTTCTTTGATGTTTTTATGCCGCACCCTTCTTCCAGTTCCAGCAGCACGTTTTCATCTGCAGTCCTGTAAACATCCACAGCAGTTACTGAAAATCCAAGTTTTGCAAGTTTAGTTGCAATAATAATTCCGGCATGTGTCAGGTCCAGCACAATAATTCCGTTTACATCCTGAAAGCAACCCTGGGAATCAGCAACATTACTGGCTAATGAAGACATGTTAAGATATAACGATAAAAGAGAAAAATTACTTTTTAGTCCAAATGAAGAATGTAGGTCAGAATAATGAGAATGGGAAAAATCCCTTAACTCTCATCGTCTTCTTCATCATTCTTGTAACTGTCAGAACCCACCATTGCAGCTGCTATGGAATCAATTCCATCAAGCCATTCTGCAACAAGACCAAATGGGATATCTTCCATTGCTTTGTCAGGAAGTTCTTTTCCGCTGATGACAAGAGCACCAATTTCTGCTACAGTCCCAAGTGCTATTTCGATGTCCTCAGAGGCTTCAGATTCAAGAGCAACCTTTACAAGATCGCCTACATCAGCATTTTCATCGTAATTTCCACTCAGGTATGCTTCACATGCTGCAAAGCTGCCCATAAGGGATGTCTGGAGTGAGAGTATCATCATATCTGCATCATCTGATATTGGGTCGATCTCAGCAAGTGCAATATCTCTGATATCACCGATATACTGCATTGCAGTTTCCGGATTTACCTGTCCTTTTTCACACTTTGCGATGATCTTCAGACATGCAAGGATGATATCATCTTCCATATTTACGAAGATTGCACCTTCCTTTCCCTGTGGTTCATCGGATTCCTCAAACTTGAAATCACTTTCTTTTACCTGGTTTACCCAGTTGTTCCAGCGTTCTGCTGTATAAAAATCATGATGGAATGCATCACCTTCCGTCCCTGCCATTCAATTACCTCTATATGATAGTATTATAGTTAATTTGATATTTTACTTACTCTTACGATTTCCTTTTTATATAAAAGGTGTTCGCAATGAAACTATAGTTTTAATTCAACTTTCTTCAGAGAACACCCAGATACCATTCCGTCCTCCATTGGACCGTGTACCTTTACAACAGTACATTTGTCACCTTCCTTAAGTCCTTCCGGATAGAGGATATCATATACACTGTCGTCGAACTCTTTACACTTTGGAAGTTCATAGCTTATTTTTGAACCTACAACAGCTTTGCGTGACTCAATGGCTGCAAGTATTGGAGCAGTTTCAACCTCAACTGTCAGCACCCCGTCGTCATGTATGAAACAATCATGAACAGTATTATTCCTGATCTTTGCAACGCGATACTTTCTGCCGGGGTCAAGGTTTAAGCATGTCTTCCTCAGCTTGCATTTCTTGCATTCCCTGGATTCACCCATGAATACAAAGTCTTCGCCTTCTTTTGCAAGCTTTGAGCCAATAAGTGTAATGGTAGTATCATTTGTCATATAATCACCTTGATCTAGTTAAAGAATTACAATAATCATGAAATAACTTTTGTTAATCGTGCCACTTTCTCGGCAGCTTCGGGTGTCAGACCTGCACCGAGTATTGAGTATCTTTCAGGACGTATTTCATGTGCAACAAGAAGCGCCTCTAATATATACCTATCTTCTATTCCCAACTCACTGGCAGTTGTAGGGGCTCCGATTATTTCCAGACACTCTCTGATCTTTTTCCAGTCACCACCATGCAGGTACATCATCATTATGGTCCCCACACCGCATTGTTCACCGTGTAGTGCTGAATTTGGTGCCACTTTATCAAGTGCATGACTGAACATATGTTCAGAACCTGATGCAGGCCTTGAAGAACCTGCGATGCTCATGGCCACTCCGCTGGATACCAGTGCTTTTACGACGATTCTCACAGAACTTTCCAGTTCCGGTTTTATGTCTTCCGGGCAATCCATGAGGATCTGTGCCGTCATTCTGGAAAGAGCTGCAGCATATTCACTGAATGGTTCGTTCCTCAATCTGTGAGCAAGTTCCCAGTCAAGAACTGCAGTATAATTAGAAATTATATCGCCACATCCGGCAGCAAGTAAACGGTAAGGCGCCTTTGCTATGATACTTGTATCTGCCACCACGGCAATAGGAGCATTAACTTCTATGGACGACTTTTTTCCCTTGTCATGTATTGAAGCCCTTGAAGACACAATACCATCATGCGATGCAGCAGTTGGTACACTTATAAAAGGCAGATCCAGTTGTGTGGCTGCAAGTTTTGCCACGTCTATGGATTTACCACTTCCGACACCTATCAAATATCCGGACTTCGCTTCTTTTGCCTGATCAACAACCTTATTGACTTCTGTCATGGAAGCTTCCTTTGAAGAAGCAATTACGGGGTCACATCCGCATTCATGAAGTAAATCATACACAATATCCCCGGCTATCTTTTTAGTATTGTATCCCGTGACAATGAAAGCACCTTCTTTGAGTTTGAGGTCATTACATACATCCTTCAGATCATAGATCACATCGGGACCGACAACAACATCTCTTGGGAGCTGCATCCATTTTTTTTTGCCTTGTGTGGGAATCACTTAGTATACCTGCCAGAAACTGGATAATTTGTTTTGAGCATATGGAAAACCGGCACAGAGATCATAAATAATATCAAACGAGTAAAGCCTCAGATGCCCTGTCATTTAAGCAGGAAAAATCTTTTGATACTCTCTGCATTTCCCATAAACTATTAAATGTTAATTGTATTTAGGATATTCCTATACTTATAATGCTGCTGTGATTATAATGCCATTTATAGATAAAGTTACCCAATTCATTAACGAATATTATATTGATCCGATACTACATGATAGTGGCTACAATATCGTTAATACTGTCACTTGGGCAATCGTGCTGGGAATTTGTATTTTCGGCGTTGTAAAGCTGTTGAAAAAAATGGAAATTGAAATTGACGACAGATTTACAATATCAGTGGTCCCTTTCATCCTTGCAGGTTCATCCCTGAGGGTTATAGAAGATACAGGAATCCTGACTCATCCTGTCAGCTACCTGTTTATAACTCCAAACATTTACTTTGTGGTCTTTTTTATCACAGTGTTCTCCCTTGTGCTTTCCAGATGGATGGTCCGGCTTAAGGGAACAGGTGATTACAGGAAACTATTTGCAGGACTCGGACTTGCCTGGTTTGCACTAAATCTTTCGGTTCTTTTCTATCTTGAAGATCTGACTCTTCCATGGGTTCCTGTATTTGTGCTTGGGGCGGCCAGTCTGATAGTAATCTCATTAAAGGTATTATTTGACCATGTAGGTTTTGATCTTCTCAAAAGCAAGGTCAACATTGCAATTCTCTGGGTTCATCTTATGGATGCATCTTCCACCATTGCAGGAATTGATTTTCTCGGATACTACGAGAAGCATGTGGTTCCTTCATATCTTATAGATTTAACAGGAACTGCTTTTGTGATGTATCCATTAAAACTATTTATATTCATTCCTGTATTATATATACTGGATAATCATTTTGATGAGGACGAGGAATCGGATACATTAAAGACCTTCCTTAAACTGGTAATTATAGTCCTTGGATTATCTCCTGCATGCAGGAACACTATCAGAATGGCATTCGGAGTTTGATCCATGCACGATGAAAATGTAAAAGAGAAGTTCATAACGTATATTACTGAGTTAAAACCATTTTTACTCTTCAGCCTTGTAGCGTTTATAATATCAGCCATTGCAGGTTATGCATTTTATGCCACAACTCCCTCATCTGCACTGGATTCCCTTGGTGGACTGGAAGATCTTGCAGAAATGCTTCAGGGCCTTTCGGCAATTGAAATAATGCTATTTATCTTTTTGAATAATGCCGTTAAGATGTTTTTCGTAGTTCTTCTGGGCTTTGCCCTCGGACTTATTCCTTTCAGCTTCCTCATTCTGAACGGTTTTGTAATTGGTATTTTTGCACATTACCAGAGTGTTGAGAGTGGAGCACTGGTGGTGATCGCAGGTCTTGGTCCGCATGGAATTATAGAAATACCGATGCTTATCATATCCTGTGCAGTAGGTATGAAAATAGGATACGTGGCACTGCAGGCACTTCGTTCAGAGCCTGTTGACCTTAAAGCTGAAATTATCAGGGGAGTTAAATTCTATCTGCACTGGTTGTTCCCTCTTATATTACTGGCAGCAATAATAGAAACTTTTGTAACGCCTGCTGTGATTTACATGGTAGGTGGATTTTGAACTTAATTGGTAACTATATGTTATACTGGTGTAAACAGGTTTATTAACCGTAAATACAATGTCTGGGCAAAACCGAGGGCAAATAATGATTGACAGAAAAGAGATCTCAGAGATCATTGGAGATTATGATTTAGATAAGGTCAAGATCGGTGCTGTGGCGTCACACTCAGCACTTGATGTCTTTGACGGTGCAATTGAAGAGGATTTCAGGACTTTTGCTGTTTGCCAGCAGGGTCGTGAAAAGACTTATACAGATTATTTCAAGTCACAGAGGGATAGCAATGGTAAGGTTGTCCGCGGTATCGTTGATGAGCACATAATGCTTAGCAAGTTCAGTGAAACCACAAGTGCAGCTGTCCAGAAGAAACTCATAGAAGAGAATGTTCTTTTCATCCCCAATCGTTCATTCACATCATACTGTGGTATAGATGAAGTAGAGAACGACTTCAAAGTACCTCTTGTAGGAAGCAGGAACATGCTCCGCAGTGAAGAGAGAGGCATGGATCAGGATTATTACTGGCTCCTTGAGAAAGCGGGATTGCCATTTCCTGAAAGGATTAATGATCCACAGGACATCGAGGAACTTGTAATGGTAAAACTTCCTCATGCAGTCAAGAAACTGGAAAGGGGTTTCTTCACGGCAGGAACATATGAGGAATACCAGCAGAAGGCCCAGTCACTTCTCAAACAGGGAGTAATTACCCGGGAAGCACTTGACAACGCAAGAATAGAACGTTATGTCATAGGCCCTGTATTCAATTTTGACATGTTCTACTCACCAATTGAGACCGAGATGAACAAACTTGAGATTCTTGGTATCGACTGGCGCTTTGAGACAAGTCTTGACGGACATGTACGTTTGCCTGCACCACAGCAGATGACACTTGCAGAACACCAGCTTACGCCTGAGTACACAGTGTGTGGTCATAACTCCGCAACACTCAGGGAATCACTTCTGGAGAAGGTCTTCGAACTTTCCGAGAAGTACATCAAGGCTGCAGAGAAGCACTATGACCCAGGGGTCATCGGTCCGTTCTGTCTGCAGACCTGTGTTGACAAGGATCTTAACTTCTACATATATGATGTAGCACCACGTGTTGGTGGCGGAACAAATGTTCACATGTCAGTTGGTCATCCATACGGAAACACCACATGGAGAAAACCAATGAGCACAGGTCGTCGTGTTGCTTTTGAGATCAGAAGGGCAATTGAGACCGACCAGCTTGACAAGATCATCACATAACTTTATCTTTCCTTTTTCTTTCTGGGCCTTCAGGTTTTGTATTGATGGGGTTCCGGCTCCAAAGGCCTGACTTATTTCTATTTCTTCCTTATTTTTAGTAAAATAATATAGAGTGTGTAATAATAGTCTTTTTATATAAGTGGGTGCATAATATCACTCACATGCAGATCAAGAGGGTTCCTACGGGAATCAAAGAACTGGACGGGATACTTGAAAGCGGTTATCCTGCACAACAGGGTATACTGATAAGTGGTCCTCCCGGTTCTGGAAAAACTATCCTTGCAACTCACTTCCTTCACAGGTCATGTCAGGATGGAAAGAAATGTGTGCTCATGCTTACTCAGGTTAACGTGGAAAGTTTTCTTGAGCAGGCTTTGAGTATAGGAATTGATTTCAGTTCATGCATAGAAAAGGGAACTCTGGAAATAACTAAATCTTTTGAGGCCAGGACAAATAAGATCCACAATGCTGCAAGGCACGGCAGTGGAATTGGTTTTCTCGAAAAAGACTGTGTTCAGAATGTACAGGACATACCCGATGATGTAGAGTGTGTCGTTATCGATAATCTGGATATGCTATCACTTTATCATAATATGGAAGAGTTTGCTGATAAGTTCTTTACTATAAATGACATTCTTTATGGCAAGAAATGTACGACTCTCTTTTTGATCGGCCAGGAAGAACGTGGAGAGAAGCTTACTATTGCGCAGCATACTTCTTTTGGCAATATTGAAATGAGTGTTGTTAAAGATGGTGTATCAGGCAGGGGAATGAGGCAAATGTACATTCCAAAGATGAGGTGCACATATCTTTCCCTTGAACCTCTTAATTTTAAGATAAGCAATCAGGGTATTAAGATTGAGAAGATCTTTCAGAGGGATGACATAATAAATGATGCTGTCAATTCGATAATTTGAAAATGAGATTAGCATTCCCCTTTTTTATATCTGATTTACAGCAAATTATATACCCTATTAAAAGAATATGGCATGATTTGCGATACCAAAAGGTATTTGCATTTTCTGGTTTGTTCGAAATCATTTAAATATGATTAATCGAATGATAGACCACAAATCTAAACATGTAATCCGTTAAACCTTATACTAAACTTATTACGATTTTAGAATATTGCCCAACCGGGAGGGAAATCAAAAATTGAGTCAACCTTGTGTTAATATCGGCATGGTAGGACATGTCGACCACGGAAAAACCACACTTGTCAGCGCACTGTCAGGAGTATGGACAGATACACATAGCGAAGAGATGAAGCGTGGAATATCTATCAGACTGGGCTATGCAGACACTACTTTCAGGAAGTGTCCTAATTGTCCGGAACCTCAGTGTTATACAGTAGAGAAGAAGTGTCCTGGATGCGACGAACCATCCGAAGAGCTAAGAACAGTATCCTTTGTAGATGCACCTGGCCACGAAACACTGATGGCTACCATGCTGTCCGGCGCAGCTATCATGGACGGTGCTATTCTTGTTATTGCGGCAAATGAAGAATGTCCGCAGCCACAAACAAAGGAACACCTGATGGCGCTGAACATTATCGGTATCGAGAACATTGTCATTGTGCAGAATAAAATTGATCTTGTACCAAAGGAAAAGGTCATTGAGCACTATCACCAGATCAAGGAATTCGTGAAAGGTACTGTCGCTGAAAATGCTCCTATTGTACCAATATCTGCTCAGCAGAACATAAATGTCGATGCTCTTATAATGACAATGGAGGAAAAGTTCCCGACACCAGAGCATAAAATGGACAAACCACCACACATGCTTATTGCAAGATCATTTGATATCAACAAGCCTGGAACACCAATAAAGAAGATAACTGGTGGTGTAATAGGTGGTACACTTACAGAGGGTGTACTACATTCAGGAGAAGAGCTTGAGGTCAAGCCGGGCAGAAAGGTGGAAAGTGACGGAATGACCAGATGGGAGCCTATTATTACCAAAGTTTCAATGATCGTTGCAGGAAAGAGCAACGTTGAAGAGGCAACTCCGGGCGGACTTCTTGCAGTTGGTACAACCCTTGATCCGACACTTACAAAGAGCGATTCCCTGACAGGCCAGGTTGCAGGTCTTCCTGGAACTCTGCCACCAACACGTGATGATCTCAAGCTTGAACTTCGCCTGCTGGAAAGGGTAGTAGGAGTTTCAGATGAAGAAGAGATCGGGGCTATAAAGACCAGTGAGCCCTTGATGTTGAATGTGGGTACTGCGACCACTGTCGGTGTGGTAACAAGTGCCCGTAAGGATATTGCTGAGGTCAAGTTGAAGAGACCGGTCTGTGCGGAAGAAGAGTCTATGGTGGCTATAAGCAGACGTGTGGGCTCACGCTGGAGACTTATTGGTGTAGGAGTTATCAAGGATTGAAGGTAATTATTGATACGAACGCATTGATGATACCTGTTCAGTTCAATGTTGATATTTTCGAAGAGCTAAGAAGACTTGGGTTTGATATCTATCTTGTCCCAACGGCTGTTATCACTGAACTGGACAACCTGATCAAAAATCTGAAGGGACAGGACCGGATTGCGGCAAAGGTTGCTAAATCAATGGCGCAGAGGTGTGAAACCGTTTTTGCTGACGGACATGCTGATGATGTTATTCTGGAACTGGCCACTGATATCCAGGCGGCTGTACTGACAAATGATTCAGGACTCAGGAAGAGGCTGGATAAAATGAATATCCCGGTGATCTGCCTGAGGCAAAAGAACAGGCTTGAAATTGTATCATAGGTTGATTATAGATCAGTTTAAAATCATATAAGTTGTTATATAATTATACAGGATTATTGGAGTTTGTCATATGTATAAAAAGATGAAGCTTGCCGATACTATTCGCGTTGCGCCAGATCTTTTAGGCAAGGATGTTTATGGAAATGTCAATGATGCCCTGAAGCATAAACTCGAGGGCAGGATAGACAAGGAAATTGGTGCTATTGTTGCCATCACCCGGATCAACGAAGTTGGTGAAGGTCATATCCTTGTAGGTGACGGTGCAGTTTACTATGATGTTGTTTTTGAGGCGATCGTATTTGTGCCAACAATCCAGGAAGTTATCGAAGGAGAAGTTGTCGAAACTGTGGACTTCGGTGCTTTTGTAGGTATCGGGGCAATGGATGGGCTTCTGCACGTGAGTCAGGTAACTGATGATTTCATGTCATACGATGGGAAAAACGGCAGACTTGTCAGCAAGAATGGCGGCAGATCACTTTCAGAGGGTGACAAGGTCAGGGCACGTATTGTTGCTGTGAGCATCAATGAAAGAGAACCAAGGGAGAGTAAGATCGGACTTACAATGCGTCAGCATTCCCTGGGCAGGTTCGAGTGGCTGGAAGAAGCAAGAAAACCGACCGCTGAAAAAGAAGAGTAAGAGATACTGGAGTGCATTAGATGAGTGAACAGGTTTGCAGGG
This sequence comes from uncultured Methanolobus sp., assembly GCF_963665675.1. Classification (NCBI taxonomy): domain Archaea; kingdom Methanobacteriati; phylum Methanobacteriota; class Methanomicrobia; order Methanosarcinales; family Methanosarcinaceae; genus Methanolobus; species uncultured Methanolobus sp. The sequence goes on from NZ_OY762426.1 coordinate 2,553,359, forward strand.
AATGCCACAGGATCATTAACGGCCAGACATGCCCTATCTGCGGTTCAAGCAATCTCAGTGCTGACTGGAGTGGTATGGTTATTGTTATCGATCCGGAGCGCTCTGAAATTGCAAAGAAAATAGATGTTAAAGTCGCGGACAAATATGCATTGAAGGTGCGGTGATTTGGGCTTTCAGCTTACTTTGCCCGAGACATTACGCCCACGTTTCCGGGAAAGTTTTGGTCGTCTTTACAGAGGTAAGGGTAACGATACCATTGAAAAACTTTCAGTGGACCTGGGCAGTCCCACAAAACTTATATCCGTGGGTGATGTTACTACATTTCACTTGCTCAATCATGAAATTATTCCGGACATCCTTGTAGTGGATGACCGAACAAAACGCGGTCCGGCATCAGATCGGGTCGTGGTGGGTACCAAGCATAAAGGGTTCACCGAAATATCCGTTGACAATCCAGCAGGGGTCATAACCGAAGATCTGATAGATGCGGTAGGAAATGCGTTGAAAACAGATGAAAATGTCAGGATATTTGTGCGCGGCGAGGAGGACCTTGCAGCTGTACCTGCAATCCTTATGGCACCGGAGGGTTCAGCTGTTCTTTACGGACAGCCGGATGAAGGTGTTGTACTTGTCAAGATAACATCAGATAAGAAGGAACAAATGAAGGACCTGTTGACAGAGATTCTCGACTCACAGGCCTGTAGTAATCAGGAAATAGAGACTATTCGGAGGAAACTGAATGGATATCAAAATCATTAAAGACAAAAATAATGCGCTTCTTAACAGGCGTGAATTAAACCTTACAGTTACATTCGATGGTGCAACGCCATCAAGAAACGATGTCAAATCTAAACTTGCAGCTATGCTTAATGCACCGCTTGAGCTTGTTATCGTACAAAAGATCGAAAATGAGTTCGGTAAGCAGGAACTTAAAGTATACGTCAAAATATATGAAGACGAAGCCCGCATGAAACAGGTAGAGGAAGCATACGTTATCGAAAGGAACAAGCTCCCTGAGTCTGAAGTGGTCGAAGAAGAAGCGGCTGAAGAGACCACAGAGGAATAATTATGGCAGTAAAAGACTACTATAAAGTTAACGGCGATTCTATTGAACGTACACACCAGTCATGCCCGCGCTGTGGTGAGGGTTTTTTCCTCGCAGAACACAAGGACAGGCGTACATGCGGTAAGTGTGGATACACTGAGTTCAAGAAATAATCTACTTTTTCTGCAGCCCAATGGGTTGCCTTCTTTTTGTTTTTTATTTATGGAACTCCGGGCTCTGTAGAATTCCTATTGATATGAGTGACACTTACATTGCTTTTTTTCATTTCCACAAAAACAACCGGCAAACTAAAAACAAAATGACCATCCGCCAAAGGCGGCATGTTCCTATGCTGTCATACAGAAGTAATGCAAAGAAGTTATTCCCGGGTATTATGCAGATTATTTATAGTTAAACGGCTTTGGCTTATAACTTATGAGTTTTAAAACCATATTCTATTGGCAGTAATAGTATATCATAACTTTCAAACGAGCGGTTCTTAACTATGGTATTGAATTGTGGGAAATTGCGGCTTCGCAGGACCCTGGTCATTCAGTTTATTCATAATCCACGATAAATCAGTTTGCTGACTGATAGCAACACAATTATTCGCTGCTGCATAAGAAGATTGTTGCATCCATTTCAGTCTTCAGATTATTGAATTGACAAAAGCGGCCTGATTACCTTAAAGTTTTAACGGGAGGATTTCTACAGAGCCGAATTCTAATATCCTCTAAGAGTCTTATGTATCTGTGATACATGGAAAACATGCAGGTCTTTAAGGGTTTCTGTAGTCTATATGGTGCCAGCTTTTTGCTTTTTTTGATGTTGGTAAAACTGTCAGTTTCCCACTTATATTATTGGCAATGAATTATTTTAATACAATAATACTATCTTGCCAATAACGTTCTTAGTTTTTGTACATGTTGCAATTCATTTTGTTCAGATGCAATCCGAAAGGTTTAATAACAAGTGTAATGTTTGCATATATTAGTCATTAAACAAACAATAATAAACTGCGCAGTAAGTTACATGATAATATTGTATATACAATTTATGCAATGGCATATGGCAGTTAGTTATTAGTTGATACATACAACCAGTTTATAGGGGGATTCAATGAGCTACGTATATGCTGCCGTAATCGGCATACTGATAGGCATCTTTATCTTCGGACTAAAGACCGGAGTTGGATGTGGCTTTTCGACGGTAAAGAAAAAAGATGTACTGATCCTTGCAGGCGGTTATTTCGTAATTTCCGTTATACTTGGAAGTTTAGTGGAAATGGTGGATCAGTCATATCTGGAAGGTATTGCAAGCCTTGGAATGACATTACACGTTTTCATTGCACTGGTTCTTATTGGTGCCGGAATCTATACACAGAAAAAATGGAATTCTGGTTGCGATGTTTCAAAGAAGACCTTCCTTGTAATATCAGTCCCCTGTCCTGTATGTCTTACAGCACTTTTCGTTTCTTGTATGATACTGGCCTCCACTCTTGAAGTAAGTGGCTGGAAGGTAGGGGTTCTTGTAGGACTTGTATTTTTCATTTCAGTAATATCATCGACATTTGTCTTCAGGATGATGAAACGTACGCCTGAAGATCTTGGAACTGCAATGATGTTCCTCGGGCTTTTCTATCTTCTCGGAGCAATGATAGTTCCCGCTTACATCAAAGCAAAAAAACTCAGCATGGCACTAAACTGTGGTGGAGATTTTGAGATAGTTCCTCTGTTGATATTAACAGTTTTCATAATTGGAGGCTATGCACTCAATAGCATAAGAGGTCAATAAAAATGGATGCTACTTCTACGTTGTTTGGTATATTATACACATTTTCAGCATCACTGCTGTACCCGGTAATTATTATCCTTATTTTACTTGTGGTATTTTCTTTGATGCTTATAGGGGAATTCCTTTCGGAATACGCAAAAAGGCACAGAGATATAGAAAACCTTGAGATTTGTTGCAATGCTGTCGGGGGACATATTAGTTCTCAGGAATTTGGAAAGGCAGCAAGTTCACTTCGAAATTTAAAGCAGAACTTCATGGTAATGAGCTTTGCAGAATCTGCAGCCGGCCATCTGGAAAAGAACATGTTGCCTGCCATTGAATGGCTTTCCCAGGATTATGAGATAAGAATGGCAAAGAGACTGGAGCAGACCAGGATCGTTGCAACTATCTCACCAATGCTTGGTCTTATGGGTACTCTTATCCCGCTGGGTCCTGCACTTATCGGTCTTTCACAGGGTAACATCGAGCAGCTTGCAAACAATCTTATGATTGCTTTTGCTACTACCGTTATAGGACTCTTCGCAGGAACGATTGGTTATGTCCTCACCCAGGTCAGAAAAAGATGGTACTGGCAGGACATGGCCGATATCGATTATATCCTTGACACACTGGAGGTTGAAGAGTGACAAAGAGGAGTGGAAGAAGGCACAGACGGACAGGACTCATAAATAATGAGGATGAACAGAACCCCTTAACAGGGGTTGCCAACCTTTTTGATATTGCCATGGTTTTTTCGGTTGCATTACTTGTGGCGCTTGTCATGTCATACCAAATGCCTGAACTTCTCAATCCTACAGAGGATATAACTCTTGTAAAAAACCCCGGCCAGAAGGATATGCAGATTATCATTAAGGAAGAAGGCAAACCTATTGAAGTCCTGAACATGACAGACGATATTGGTGGTGGACAGGGAGAGGCACTGGGAACTGCTTACAAACTTGCGGACGGAAGGGTTGTTTACGTACCTGAAGAAGAGGAAGTCGAAGAGGAAACCGCGACTTCCGGTTAATTTTTTTCTTACAAATTATCAAGTTGAGTTGTTTTAAAACAATTCTAATTTATTTATGGGTGACATGGGTGGTGTGCACAAAATAAATTTAACATGTAAGATGGTGGTCAATATGATAAAAAAAGATAGTAATTGGTTCGGAATTGCAGGGAAGGCAGTTTTGATATTTCTTTTATGTGTAGTCATGCTCTCAGCTAATGCAGTGGCATTGGATGTGAGTCAATTCGAGCTTGTATCGAACATAGAATCAGATAGTAATGGTAATTATCTGTTAACTGACATTCCAAATGGTAATTACACACTAATTGCTGTCAATGAAACCAATAGTTCCAAAAGTGGTCTGATCTACTATAAGGAACAAATGCCTGTTACAGTTAGCAATAGTGATTTTTCCGATTTTGATCTCTCACTTGATAGTAGTGACCTTACAGAATACAAAGAGATCTGTTCACTTTTGGATCACTCAAACATTTCCGGCCGTGCTTACTATTACTCATCCGGAATGAACAGAGAGTTCAATAAGGCCTGTACTATCGTAATGCTTGATTCAGTGACACAGGAACTGGTGAAAAATACAACCAGTGATCCCCTTGGTAATTATCTGTTTACTGGCATTCCAAACGGAAATTACACACTAATTGCCGTCAACGAAACTAACAGCTCTAAAAGTGGTCTTATTTATTATAAGAAAGGAATAGACGTTTCAGTTAACAACAGTGATGTTTCTGATTTTGATCTCTCACTTGATAGTAGTGACCTCACAGAATACAAAGAGATCTGTTCACTTTTGAACCTCTCAGACATTTCCGGCCGTGCTTACTATTACTCATCCGGAATGAACAGAGAGTTCAATAAGGCCTGTACTATCGTAATGCTTGATCCAGTGACACAGGAACTGGTGAAAAATACAACCAGTGACAGTTCTGGTAATTATCTGTTAACTGACATTCCAAATGGTAATTACACACTAATTGCTGTCAACGAAACCAATAGTTCCAAAAGTGGTCTAATTTACTATAAGAAAGAAATAGACGTTTCAGTTAACAACAGTAATCTTTCCAATTTTGATCTTTCACTTGATAGTAGTGACCTCACAGAATACAAAGAGATCTGTTCATTTTTGAGCCTCTCAGACATTTCCGGCCGTGCTTACTATTACTCCTCTGGAATGAACAGAGAGTTCAATAAGGCATGTACTATTGTGCTCCTTAAGCCAAAATCTACTTATCGTCTCCCAGTAGCCGGTTTTTCAATAGACAAGACATCAGGAGAAACTCCATTATCAATTCAGTTCACAGATAAGTCATTAAATACTGAATCATGGTTCTGGGATTTTGGTGATGGAAGCAATTCAACCGATAAGAATCCATCGCATACGTATCTTAGCGAGGGTACTTTTACTGTAGAACTTACAGTAACAAATTCTGAAGGTAGCGATGTAGAGACAAAAAAGGACCTGATTATAGCTCAACTACCCGACCCCATCACTATACCAAATTATGATACGACATTCAAGTTATTCCTCAGTACCACCAGTGATTCCCTTGGTAATTATCTGTTTACTGGCATTCCAAACGGAAATTACACACTAATTGCCGTCAACGAAACTAACAGCTCTAAAAGTGGTCTAATTTATTATAAGAGAGAAATAGACGTTTTAGTTAACAACAGTGATGTTTCTGATTTTAATCTCTCACTTGATAGTAGTGACCTCACAGAATACGAAGATATCTGTTCACTTTTGGACCGCTCAAACATTTCCGGCCGTGCTTACTATTACTCCTCTGGAATGAACCGAGAGTTTAATAAGGCCTGTACTATCGTAATGCTTGATCCAGTGACACAGGAATTGGTGAAAAATACGACCAGTGACGGTTCTGGCAATTACCTGTTAACTGACATTCCAAATGGTAATTACACACTAATTGCTGTCAATGAAACCAATAGTTCCAAAAGTGGTCTGATCTACTATAAGGAACAAATGCCTGTTACAGTTAACAACAGTGATGTTTCTGATTTTGATCTCTCACTTGATAGTAGTGACCTCACAGAATACAAAGAGATTTGTTCACTTTTGAACCTCTCAGACATTTCCGGCCGTGCTTACTATTACTCATCCGGAATGAACAGAGAGTTCAATAAGGCCTGTACTATCGTAATGCTTGATCCAGTGACACAGGAACTGGTGAAAAATACAACCAGTGACAGTTCTGGTAATTATCTGTTTACTGACATTCCAAATGGTAATTACACACTAATTGCTGTCAACGAAACCAATAGTTCCAAAAGTGGTCTAATTTACTATAAGAAAGAAATAGACGTTTCAGTTAACAACAGTGATCTTTCCAATTTTGATCTCTCACTTGATAGTAGTGACCTCACAGAATACAAAGAGATCTGTTCATTTTTGAGCCTCTCAGACATTTCCGGCCGTGCTTACTATTACTCCTCTGGAATGAACAGAGAGTTCAATAAGGCATGTACCATCTTATTGCTTGAACACAGATTAGTTCAATCACTTCCAGTTGCAGATTTTTCAGCAAACCAGACATCAGGTAAAATTCCATTATCAGTAAAATTCACAGACGAGTCATCAAATGCAGAATCATGGTTCTGGGATTTCGGTGACGGAAGTAACTCAACCAATCAGAATCCATCACATACATATCTTAGCGATGGAACTTTTACTGTAGAGCTTACCGTAACAAACACGGCTGGTAGTGACGCGGAGATAAAGTCCGATTTTATCACAGTCAATGCATCCAGCAGTTCCATTGGCAGCTATGGAGTAGTATACGATTTCTTCCTTAGCACTAGTTGTAACAATCTAGGAGAGTTCAGTTTTGCAGATGTGCCTAACGGCGAATACAGGATTGCAGCTATTAACTGGAGTACAGCAATGGCCCCAGGTATGTGGCTTACGAATGTCACAGATGTCACAGTAGATGACGGAGCGCCGGTTGATGTTGGCAAGCTTTCAATGAGAAAGAACTATGAGACTATTGACCACGATGATATCCTCTCAATGTTGAATGAAAGCAGTATCTCAGGTAAGACTATCGGAAAATATCTGGATAATAAGATATCTACTGTGATACTCACCAACCAGTTCGGAGAGTATGTTGCTAATACGACATGTAATGAGGATGGTGAATTCCTGTTCACAGGTATCAGAAATGGGGAATATACTGTGTCAGCCGTGAACTGGAGTACAGCAATGGCACCAGGCATGTGGCTTACGAATGTCACAGATGTCACAGTAGAGTATGCTCAGCCAGTTAATGTTGGCAACCTCTCAATGAGAAAGAACTATGAGACTATTGACCACGATGCAATTCTTTCAATGTTGAATGAAACCAGCATCTCAGGTAAGACGATCGGAAAGAATCTAGATAATAAGATATCCACTGTGTTACTCACCAACCAGTTCGGAGAGTATGTTGCTAATACGACATGTAATGTGGATGGTGAATTCCTGTTCACAGGTATCAGAAATGGGGAATATACAGTGTCAGCCGTGAACTGGAGTACAGCAATGGCACCAGGCATGTGGCTTACGAATGTCACAGATGTCACAGTAGAGTATGCTCAGCCAGTTGATGTTGGCAACCTATCAATGAGAAAGAACTATGAGACTATTGACCACGATGCTATATTTGCATTGCTTGACAGAACAACAATATCTGGTAAGACCATTGGAAAGAACCTGGATGACAAGCTTAGTGACGTTATACTTATGAGAATACGCACAGTTTCAGTGTCCAATGAACCTCATCTGAATGTCTCCTTTGTAACCGGTTATTCATCTTATGAAAATGAACTTGAAGCTCTGGCTGAAAGGATTAATTCAGATAGTAGTCTGAACATGAATTTCAGTTATTATGTAACTACTAACCTTCCAGAAAACATCGACCTGAGCAATGAGGATATAGTTTACATTGTAATGGTCACCCAGAGTGCATCTATTCTTGAAGATTCAGTTCAGGAAGCTATCGATAATGGTGCACTGGTAATTGGTAAGAATACATATTTACCGGAAAGCAGCTACGAGATTCCTGAAGACTTCACAGAATTGAGTGATTTTAAGGATTATCTTGCAAAATACTGGGCAGGTGGATCTTCGGATGAATTAAACTTTGACAATCTGATATTCTATCTTGCACAGGAATACTATGGCCGTGAGGATTTCACTGTTGAGGAACCAACCGGTCTTGACAGTGCAATATATCATCCTGCAATGACGACAACACCAACGGAATACTTCACTAATGATGCAGATGAGTATTTCAATTGGTATGCTAACAGGACAGATGGACATGCATTCGATGAGAACGCAGCAACTGTTGGTATCACATTCTACAAGTCTTACTATCCTGATGACATGGATCCGATAGACAAGCTAATTGAAGGTTTTGAGAGCAATTGCCTGAATACAGTAGCATGCTACGGTGGACCAAGCTATTATCTGGAAGATTATCTTAACCACAGTGCTGAAACAAAGGTAGACGTTGTTGTTTCATTCCATTACCGTGGTAATTACTTCGACATAGAAGCTCTCGATGTTCCAGTCATGAATGCTGTTCTCAACGGTTACATGAACACAAGTGAATGGCTAGAAACCAGCACACCTTTGCCTGAAACCAACATGCTCAGGATTTACGGTCCGGAAACAGAGGGACTTATCGATCCTATTATGATCGGTGCAAAGGAGACTATAGATGTTGACAATACCAGTGTCGAGAAATACATCGGCCACGATGAACAGATTGACTGGCTCATTGACCGTACCATTGCACAGGCAGAGCTTGGAACAGAATATGAGTCCAACAAAAAGGTTGTTATTCTTTACTACAATCACGGTGGTGGAAAGGACAACATTGGTGCATCATATCTGGAGGTCATGCCAAGTATTGTGAACCTGCTTGAGGGAATGGCAGACGAAGGTTATGACATAAACAGCAGTCTGATACCCAACAAGACAGAACTTGTAGATTTGATTACATACCAGGGAAGAAATGTAGGAACATGGGCTCCGGGAGAACTTGAAGCACTAGTTGAAACCGGCGAAGTTGAACTTATTCCTGAAAGTACCTATCTTTCATGGTTCAATGAGTTTCCTGAAGAGAGAAGGGAAGAAGTAATTGATATGTGGGGCGAAGCTCCCGGTGAGATAATGGTCTACACAGATGAGAACGGTAACAAGTTCATCGTCGTTCCGAAGATCAATATCAGTGACAATGTGATTCTTGCACCCCAACCAACTAGAGGGTGGCTGCAGGACAGCGAAGTTCTCTATCATGCTACAGATCTCCCACCACACCACCAGTACATAGCATTCTATCTATGGTTGCAGCATGAATTTGATGCTGACGTCATGGTGAACATGGGAAGACACGGAACAGTGGAGTGGCTCCCTGGCAAGGATTTCTGTTTATTAAGCGATGAGTGGCCTGCTCTTATGGTTGGAGACATACCTGTCATCTACCCATACGTAATGGATGGAATGGGCGAAGGTATGCAGGCAAAGCGCAGAGGTAATGCCATTATTATTGATCATCTGATCCCACCTGTTGTGTCGGCTGGTCTTTACGGAAATTACAGTAGCCTTAGCAGTGACATAACTTCATATCAGACGCTAAGCACTGAAAATGAAGAATTGAAACAGTCATATCTACAGAGCATAGTAAACCTGACACTTGATCTCGGACTTGATGAGCAGGTTGACATGAGTCTTGCAGAGGACGAAACTACTATTGATGAATTCCTCGAAGAGCTGGATGACATACTCACTGAACTGAAGAGTCAGTCCATGCCGTATGGTCTTCACGTTCTTGGCGAAGCTCCTGAAGGAGAATCCCTTGTAGGAACGGTCAACTCCATGCTTGGTAGTGATTTCACAGATCTTGTTGCAGTTTATAACAGTTCTGATGATGCACCAACCGATTTGCTTTCACTTGTGTTGCTGGATAATATGTCCACAACCGATGCCCAGGTGGAGATACTTGGAACATCTGATGTGGATGTAGGTTCACAGCTTAACACATCCATAAACTATGCAGAGTTACTTGGTGAAGCTGACAATGAAGTTCAGCAAGTACTGAATGCAATGGATGGGGAGTACATCAGTGCAAACCTAGGTGGTGACCCAGTGCTTCGTTCATCTACACTTCCATCCGGTAGCAATTTCTATGCGTTCGATGAGCTACTCATACCCACAGAAGAGGCGTGGAATCAGGGTAAGGAGCTTGTAGATACATGGCTTGCAGAATATTATGCTGAGAACGGTGAGTATCCAACTAAGGTTGGATACATCCTCTGGGCAGGAGAATCCACACGCCACCAAGGTGTAATGGAATCACAGCTTCTCTACATGATGGGAATCAAGCCTGTCTGGAATGCTGATAACAGTGAAGTTGAAGATGTAGAGGTAATAGACTCATCAGAACTTGGAAGACCACGTATCGATGTACTTGTACAGATATCAGGTCTTTACAGGGACACATTCCCGATGAAGGTAAAACTGATCGATAAAGCAGTGAGACTTGCCTACCAAGAGGGAGAAACTGATGTGTATGACAACTATGTCACTCAGAACACCGATCTACTTCAACTTGCTCTCAACGAAACGATACAGGATGGAAACCTTTCACTTGACATCGCACAGTTCAGAGTCTTTGGTCCTGCTGATGGTGCCTATGGTACCGGAATGGCAAATGCCGTTGATTCAAGTGAAACATGGAATGAGACCAGTGAACTTGCAGAACTCTATGTAAGTAAGATGAGTTATGTCTACGGGGAAAATGTCTGGGGGCAGACGATATCTGAGTACATCGAACAGCAGACAGGACGTGTTGTGGATATCGATAATTCAGTTGTTTTTGAGAACAACCTCAATGGAACTTCGGCAATATTCCACAGTAGGAGTTCCAGTACATACGGTTCTCTTGATACAGATGACTTCTACCAGTACATGGGTGGACTGTACAATGCTATTAAATATATTACTGGCACCGGTCCGGATACCTATGTAGTGAACCTGCAGGATCTCAATGATGCGGAAATCCAGACTCTTCAGACATACCTCACAAACGAGCTTTATGCAAGGTACCTTAATCCATCATGGATAGCAGGAATGCAGTTAAGTGGGTTTGAAGGTGCACGTGAAATGTCAGAGTTCCTTGAGAACCTCTGGGGCTGGGAAGCACTCAATCCTGATATTATCAGTGATGATGTATGGGACAGTGTGTATGATACCTACATGAATAACGCAGAGCTCAGCAGCTGGATGCAGGAAAATAATCCTTACGCATACCAGTCCATGATCGCAAGGATGACAGAAACTATTAGAAAGAATGGCTGGGAAGCATCAGACAATACTCTAAGTGACCTGGTATCTCAGCAGATAAAATCCGTCAATGAGAATGGTGCTACATGCTGCCACCATACCTGTGGAAATATTTTGAATCAGGAATTTATAACTGGAATTGCGCAGGCTTTGGTAGAATCAGGCGAACTGACTCAGGCTGAACTTGATAAGTATCTGGCAATTATGAAAGAAGCCACTACTTCTAGTGTTGTGTTAAAGGATACTTCTGTAAGAACTTCTACTTCCTCTGATTCACTAAACTCTGTCCAAAGAGCAATGGCTTCTGGAGCAACAACAAATCAGAGTTCAACATCCGAGTCAGGAGGAGCTGGAGTAAATACAGTCCAGCCTCTGGAGGAAGGTTCAAAGTCCACTCCAGATGACTATGTAGAAGGCTATGAAATGACTCAGTCGAGTGTTTCAGATGAGTCCTCACCCAACAGTCCACCAATTTCAGGGTCAGATGTTCTTGCAATGGGATTTGTAGCTGTATTACTTGGTTCGGTCTATATTGGATTCTGGAGGAAAAGAAAATTCTAAGAGCTTTTAGGCGCTATTTGGCGCCTTTTTACATTTGAAATAATGAACAGGGTATAAACAAAAAACAATTAAGACACTCCCAAAAAGCCGCCAAGCAAGAATTGGGAGTGTCAACACACGTTATCGGGGGATAACATGCAAACAAAAATAAGATCGATATTGGTATTAAGTATAATGTTGATGGCAGCACTAACAGGTGTTGCTGCAGGTGCAGAACAGAAAACAAAGATAACTTACATCGGTTATAAACCAAGCAGTGTCCTTGATGAAGCAAGTCAGAGCAATGCTTATAGTGATCTCATCGAATACACCTTCATTCCCTACTACAACAAAACAAACGGTGCAAGCGATGAATTACTTGCCGCCTCCAACAGTGGATTCCTTGGAACACAGGACGTTATTTTCTGTGATATGGTCGGAGGCTCTGTATATACGGCATACAATGGCAGTATCAATGAAAGTCTGATACAGGCACAGGAGAACGGAGCCGAGCTGTATAGCATAAGGTCTACCAAAACACCGTCCTATTTTGATTATATTACAAATAGTTCAGACGAAGAGGATCCTATCTGCACATATTATAATGCAATGGATGCCACAGAAGAAGGAATCGAGAACGCTGAGAATTTGCTTATCTATCTTGCAATGAAAACAAAGGTTGCTTACATCGGTTATAAACCAAGCAGTGTCCTTGATGAAGCAAGTCAGAGCAATGCTTATAGTGATCTCATCGAATACACCTTCATTCCCTACTACAACAAAACAAACGGTGCAAGCGATGAATTACTTGCCGCCTCCAACAGTGGATTCCTTGGAACACAGGACGTTATTTTCTGTGATATGGTCGGAGGCTCTGTATATACGGCATACAATGGCAGTATCAATGAAAGTCTGATACAGGCACAGGAGAACGGAGCCGAGCTGTATAGCATAAGGTCTACCAAAACACCGTCCTATTTTGATTATATTACAAATAGTTCAGACGAAGAGGATCCTATCTGCACATATTATAATGCAATGGATGCCACAGAAGAAGGAATCGAGAACGCTGAGAATTTGCTTATCTATCTTGCAATGAAAACAAAGGTTGCTTACATCGGTTATAAACCAAGCAGTGTCCTTGATGAAGCAAGTCAGAGCAATGCTTATAGTGATCTCATCGAATACACCTTCATTCCCTACTACAACAAAACAAACGGTGCAAGCGATGAATTACTTGCCGCCTCCAACAGTGGATTCCTTGGAACACAGGACGTTATTTTCTGTGATATGGTCGGAGGCTCTGTATATACGGCATACAATGGCAGTATCAATGAAAATCTGATACAGGCACAGGAGAGCGGAGCCGAGCTGTATAGCATAAGGTCTACCAAAACACCGTCCTATTTTGATTATATTACAAATAGTTCAGACGAAGAGGATCCTATCTGCACATATTATAATGCAATGGATGCCACAGAAGAAGGAATCGAGAACGCTGAGAATTTGCTTATCTATCTTGCAATGAAAACAAAGGTTGCTTACATCGGTTATAAACCAAGCAGTGTCCTTGATGAAGCAAGTCAGAGCAATGCTTATAGTGATCTCATCGAATACACCTTCATTCCCTACTACAACAAAACAAACGGTGCAAGCGATGAATTACTTGCCGCCTCCAACAGTGGATTCCTTGGAACACAGGACGTTATTTTCTGTGATATGGTCGGAGGCTCTGTATATACGGCATACAATGGCAGTATCAATGAAAGTCTGATACAGGCACAGGAGAACGGAGCCGAGCTGTATAGCATAAGGTCTACCAAAACACCGTCCTATTTTGATTATATTACAAATAGTTCAGACGAAGAGGATCCTATCTGCACATATTATAATGCAATGGATGCCACAGAAGAAGGAATCGAGAACGCTGAGAATTTGCTTATCTATCTTGCAATGAAAACAAAGGTTGCTTACATCGGTTATAAACCAAGCAGTGTCCTTGATGAAGCAAGTCAGAGCAATGCTTATAGTGATCTCATCGAATACACCTTCATTCCCTACTACAACAAAACAAACGGTGCAAGCGATGAATTACTTGCCGCCTCCAACAGTGGATTCCTTGGAACACAGGACGTTATTTTCTGTGATATGGTCGGAGGCTCTGTATATACGGCATACAATGGCAGTATCAATGAAAATCTGATACAGGCACAGGAGAGCGGAGCCGAGCTGTATAGCATAAGGTCTACCAAAACACCGTCCTATTTTGATTATATTACAAATAGTTCAGACGAAGAGGATCCTATCTGCACATATTATAATGCAATGGATGCCACAGAAGAAGGAATCGAGAACGCTGAGAATTTGCTTATCTATCTTGCAACACATGCTGACACATTTGTAAAAAATATTCTTAATACAGATACAAGTACCGATCTTGTTGGCAGCGGAGATGTATTATTCATTCTGGGCAGCAATCATAATGAAGCAGACCTTATTAATGCTTCAAATGATACCGAAATTTCATCCATTATGAATATTACTGTCCTGGCAAGCAATAATATTCCAGATGCAGACTATAATTTCTCAGCATATTCATTGATCTTCATGGAATCACTGGATGAAAATGAAGTGGTTGGATGGAATTACAGTATAAACTCCCCAGCTAACATCATTGGTTATAATCTGTCATCCAATATTACATTGCCAAACGTTGATCTGTATTCAGATGAGTACACAGATATTGAAAGATACTGGATACAGGGTGGAGAGGCAAACATGAAGAATATGCTTCTGTTCATGGCAGGAAGTCCAGCTATAGATGAACCTGAAATTCTTCTTCCAAAGTCAAACCTGACATTCCTCCTCAGTTCTGACAGTGCAGTTTCCTATATGAGAACGGTTATTGATGAAAGGGATGTTATCACAGACCTTTTCAATGTTAATGTAATGGGCACTCTTGAAGCTACCAACAGTTCTTTGGATCTCAGTAATGAAGATGTTATAATAATTCATATGATGGGATCAGACGGAGCTGCTACAATAAAGGACACATTGCTTGAAGCAAAGGCTAATGGCGCCGATATCGGTCAGTTTGATTGTGTAGCTGATATCTATGGAGTGACCACCTTTGATCTTGAAGCTGATTATTCCATATTGCAAGACTATCTGTACAACAACGGATTTACCAATATGGAGTACTGGATACGTCGCGCAGGAGCTACTTTTGTGGATACATACATAGAATATGCTGATCCACTAGAAGCTGATGTTCTTGAAGATGGAATCTACCATCCGGACGCATTCCCGAGGATATTCGAGAATAGTGCAGAATACCTTGAATGGTATGAAGATAATGGCTATGATCCATCTGCACTCACTATAGGTGTAATTGGAAACCAATTCGGTCAGACTTCTATTGAATTTACCACAGAAGATGCAATAATCAGATATCTGGAGTCCCAGGGATACAATGTAATCCATTCCAGCTACATAGTCTGTAACGAAGATGTGGATATTTTCACCACCGCGGAAGGAGAAGTACTGGTTGATGCTATCATTAACATAAAAGGATTCTACCTGAATTATGGTAATCCGGAGGCAGCTGTTGAGTACCTTCGAAACAAGTTCAACGTTCCTGTGCTAAAGGGTGCTACTGACTACTACCAGTCACCCGAAGATTACCTTGCAAACGTACAGGGACTGAGTTCCACCTCAATTCCATCTCAGGTCACACAGCCGGAAATTGACGGTCAGACCGACTATATATGGATATCCGGAAGGACCACAAACGAAGAAGGTACATATTATTATGAACCAATCGATTACCAGATAGAATGGATCTGTAACAGAGCGATTGCCTGGGCAGAACTTGGTGAGATGAATAATTCTGACAAGAAGGTAAGTATCATCTATTACAACCATGAAGGCGGTAAGAACAATATTGGTGCCAGCTACATGGATATCGGTTCAAGTTTCACATTGCTTCTGGAGAGTATGAAGGCAGCAGGTTATGATCTTGGAAATAACACTATTCCAAATGGAAGCGAGTTCATTGACCTGTTCATAACCAGCAGGAATGTTGGTACGTGGGCACCTGGTGAGCTTGAAAAGGTCGTTGAAAGTGGCTATGTAACAATGGTTCCTTTAGATGACTATCTGCAATATTACAACGAACTTCCTGAAAGCGTACGTGAAGAGATTGAGGAAACATGGGGTGAAGCTCCTGGAGAGATCATGACCTATGAAAATGCTAGTGGCGAGTACTTTGTCATACCAACCGTACAGCTTGGTAACATCAACTTCATACCTCAGCCTACAAGGGCAGGACTCTCCGATGAGTCACTCATTTATCACAATGAATCCATACCACCAACACACCAGTACCTTGCAACATACTTCTGGATCAACAATGGTTATGATGCAGACGCATTGATTCACTTTGGTACCCACGGTACCCAGGAATGGTTGCCTGGTAATGAGGTTGGTCTCTGGAGGTACGATTATCCATCTATAATGGTTGCAGAAACTCCTGTTGTTTACCCATACATCATGGATAACGTGGGAGAAGGTACACAGGCAAAACGTCGTGGTAATGCGGTTATAATCGATCACCTGACACCCCCGATAGTTGAAGCAGGACTTTACGGTGACCTTGCTACAATGCACGATAAGATTCACAACTATGGTGATGCAAAGGATGACGATGATGACGATATGATGGCACGCTACAGGAACAGTACTATACAGTTGTACGATAACCTCACTCTCGGCGAAGATCTTGGTGTTTCCACCGAAGAATTGTCTGCAATGACAGATGATGAGTTTGAGACTTTCCTTGACACTGTACTGCATGAATATCTCCATGAATTGCAGGAAGAATTAATGCCTTATGGATTGCACATCTTTGGTGTTGCACCTGACGACTTCAAACTTGTCTCTATGGTAAAATCCATGCTTGGCAGCGATTTCACAGACGATATCTATGACGTACTTCCAAAAACCAGCGGAAGTCAGGAAGACTGGGAGGATGAGGCAAGCACTGATGCAACATTGCTGTTGAATGCAACATTGCTTGACGGAACTAACATCTCGGATGCCCAGACAGAGATTATTGGATTTACTAATGACACTATCACAACAGATCTTGAACTCGCACTGGAATATGGTGATAACCTGATACAGACGACTCGCGAGATTAGTCAAACCCTGCGTGCTCTCAATTCAGAATATATTGAACCGGTAACAGGTAATGATCCAATCCGTAACCCAGGTGCATTGCCTACTGGAAATAACTTCTACAGTTTTGACCAGAGAACTATTCCTGATGAAGAAACTGAGGCTCAAGGGCGTGAGGTCATTAACACCTGGCTTGATTCATATTATGCAGAGAACGGTGCTTATCCGAACAAGGTTTCCTTTGTTCTGTGGTCAGTAGAAACCATGCGTCATGAAGGATTGATGGAAGCGCAAATATATGAGTTGCTTGGAGTGAAACCTGAAAGGAGTTCCGGCAGACTGACAGGAGAGTTCACTGTAATACCTGTTGAAGAACTCGGACATCCAAGGATAGATGTGCTGCTTGTACCTTCCGGACTGTACCGTGATACGTTCCCATTCCAGCTTGAACTACTAGACAATGCGGTTCGTACGGTTGCTGATCTTGATGAGACCAATGAAACAAACTATGTGAGAATGAATTCACTTGCAATTGAAAGCGCCATGCTTGAACTTGGATACAATGAAAGCATTGCACACTATATCTCAAGGGCAAGAATATTCACTGAAGCTACAGGTACCTACGGCACCGGTGTTCCAGAAGCAGTAGAGGCAAGTGATACATGGGAGAATTCATCCGAAGTTGGTGATCTGTTCATTTCAAGAATGTCAAATGTCTATGGAGCAGATGTATGGGGAGACAATTACGAGGATGTCTTCAAGCTCAACCTTGTGGATGTAGACGCAGCCATACACAGTGATTCCACCAATCTATATGGTCTTATAGACATTGATGATTACTATCAGTATCTTGGTGGACTCGGTTTGGCTATAACATCACTTGGCGGTGATGTATCACTGTATATTGCAGACTTCACAACTGTTGATAATCCGGAAATTGGTACTCTTGAAGCGGCATTCAGTAAAGAGCTGGCAGCAAGATATCTTAACCCTAACTGGATAAATGGAATGATGGAGTATGATTATGCCGGTGCCAGGGAGATGATGAAAACAGTTGAATACATGTGGGGTTGGGAAGCAACAACTCCGGGTCTAGTATCCGATTCTGATTGGGATAAGATATATGATACATATATTCTGGACTCACAGAATGTTGGAGTGAATGACTTCCTGAAGGAAAATGCGTACCAGTATCAGTCTATAACTGCCAGAATGATAGAAACTATCAGGAAAGAAGGCTGGACTCCTTCAGATTCAGACACATTGAATAATCTTGTCAATGAATATGTCAAGTCGGTTGTCAATGATGGTGTTACCTGCTGTCATCACACATGTGGTAATATGAAGCTTGCTGAGTTTACAGTTGGTACAATGACGGCAGCAGGGGTCACTCCGGAAATGCAGCAAAAATACAATGAGAGGATGTATGAAGCTACCCTTAGAGATGAATTCAAAGTACAACAGCAGACTGAAGCAGAGTTTGTGCAGGCAAGAGATGACTCCCTTAATGCAGTCCAAAGATCAATGGCTGCAGGTTCCGGTTCATCTAACCAAACCATGATGGCAGATTCAGGAGGAGCTGGAATTGATCCGGATACACCTGTACAGGATTCAGGAAAATCAACCCCTGACAACTACGTTGAAGGCTATGAGATGACGCAGGAAACTGTCGATAATACCGATAGTACAAATAGTCCTATCATCTCAAGTTCGGATGCTCTTGCCTCGGTATTTGTAGTGGGAGCACTTGGAGCCATATATCTGGGATTCTGGAAGAGGAGGAAATTCTAAGAAACTTTCTGGCGCTTTAAAAAGCGCCTCTTTTATTTTATTCAATGAGCTAATTATTAATTGTTTCATCGGGATTATTATAATCAAAAAAGCTTATATTTGTTGCACATAGACTTTTACTTGGTCTACGATGCATTTGATGGTACAATAGCAAGATGGTAATTGAAAAAATATTGTTTTTTAGAGTTCTAACCAATACATTACTCATGGGAAAATACAGATTATAAAGAACGTTGGTTTTGAAAATAAGTATCTGATAATAGTTATGAACACTCCTGTATAGCCGCCAAGCAAGTTCAGGAGTGTTCTCACACATCACCGGGTGGTAATATGCAACATACAAAAGTAATTTCATTCTTATTAAGTATATTGTTTCTTTTAGTGCTAACAAATGTCTGTACTGTATGTGTGGCAGATGCAAATTCAACGTCTGGTAATGATTCTCTATTGAATGTAACTAATGCATCCAGTAATAATCTAACAACACAGAATTCCAGGTATGACAATTACATAGAAGGATACGATATGGAGAAAGAGCCAATGGCTCCTCTCCCGGATTCTGATGACTTTGTTTTTTCCAGATATGGTGTGGCTACGGTCTTAATTGTCATAATTGGTATAGGTTCTTTCTTTTTAGTTGCGATGTTGGCTGTTGTTGTTATTATTCTGAAATCCGCAAAGAAAAAGAAAAACTGAATTTATTCATTTTTTGAAATGTGTTCTGATCATGATTTAATGAAAAATAAATAATGAAAATTAAAACAAGTAAATCGAACTTAAATCAAATTTGTTGGTTTATATGGTGGTGTAACACGAAATGATAGAAAAGAACATTAGAAAATGCAGGAAAATCAGCACTTTCCTCTTAATACTAATTCTGATGACAACTACGGTTTCAGCAGATGAGAACAGCGACTATGAACAGGAATTAGACATGCAGGATAATTTGATGGACGAATATCCACAGAGTACGTCTGTAAATAGTAATCCCATCATTATTGGTGATCCTGTTGCTGAAGACAGCAGACCGAAGATATGTTATGTCCTGTCCAGGCCATATGCGGTCACTCTAATGCAGAATGTGGCAGATGACCTGGAAATAAGTTCCCAGATGAATGTTAGCGTCTATTTAGGAACATCTTATGCAGACCTGAGTTTTGATCTGAGTGATCAGGACCTGGTCGTCCTGAGAAATCTGGATGCCTATGTTATAGATTCAATCACACCCACTGTAAACGAAGCAAAAACAAATGGTGCTGAAATAGTATCCATAGGTGAAACACTACAGACTTATGGGTTCCATACAGTAAATACATCTGACCCGGAGTATTCTGATATTGAAGTGTATCAGGAGTATTCATCAGAGGAAAATTTCAAAGGGCTTACCACTTTCCTTGGAGTCAAACTTTTCAATCTGAATTATACTATCACAGAACCGGTGGAAAGACCTGTATATGGAATCTACCATCCTCTTGCACCGCAAATTTACGAAAATCTAAGTGATTATCTTGACTGGTATATCTCAACAGGAACATATGACCCTGAGACACCTACAATTGCAATAATAACTACCAGCTACAAACGAGTGGAAAGAGATATGCCTTTACTTGATCCGCTTGTAGAGGAAATTGAGGGCAAGGGGTACAATGCAATAGTCACAACCTATGCATATGCGGATGACAAATCACTCAGCTATCTGATGCAGGATAACAAGTCCATTGCAGATGCTGCAATTGTAATATCCCGTGGTTCACGTCTGCATTACAAAGACAATGCACAGGGAATTGCCGATCTGGAAACACTGAATATAACCATGCTCAATGGTGCACGCCTGTTCTCAGGAGTAAGTGTTGAAGAATGGGAAGAAAGCATTAAAGGAGTACCGCCTGCCCAGCAATATCAGGTTGCATATGCAGAGTTAGATGGTATTATAGAACCAATAGTCATTAGTGGAAAGGCCATAGATGAGGCTACTAATATTGAGTACAATCAGCCAATTGATTATCAGATAGAATGGCTCGTTGACAGGACAATATCATGGGCAGAGTTACATGAGAAAGACAATTCCGGGAAAAAAGTGGTAATTCCATATTATAACCCTGAAGGTGGAAAAGCAGATGTTGGTGCTGATATTGACTACTATCTTGATGCACAGGCCAGTCTTGCAAACCTGCTTGAAGCCATGAAAGAACGTGGTTATGACGTTGGAACTGAGCCGCTGCCAGATGCCAGTGAACTCGCTGACATGATGGTTAAAAGAGGACACAATGTGGGTAGCTGGGCTCCCGGTGAACTAAACAGCATGGTTGAGAACGGAACCGTGATTCTCATTCCTGAATCTCAGTACATGGGATGGTTCGATGAGCTTTCCCAGGAAAAGCAGGATGAAATGACGGATATGTGGGGTGAAGCACCCGGTAATATCATGGTCTATGAGAATGAGACCGGTAAATATCTTGTCATTCCTGTTCTGGAATTCGGAAACGTCCTCCTGGCACCGGATCCACAGCATGGCTGGTCTTCCAGTGAAAAGGCAATGTATAACAATGGTTCATATCCTCCAACACACCAGTGTTTTGCATTCTACAAATACATGGCAAGGGAATATGATGCTGATGCATTGTTTACGATATTCTCAAGTGTTGAACTGATGCCTGGAAAGGAATGTGGCCTGTCAGCAAAGGACTGGGGAGCACTACTACTTGAAGATATGCCTCATATTCACGTTCTTCCAATGGATGCGGAAGGCGTCTTTGACAGAAGAAGGGCCAACATGCTGGTCATTGATTTCATGACACCAACGATAGTTCCTTCTGGTCTCTATGGTGACCTTGCAAACCTCCAGGATGAAATAACACTTTTCAAGCAGGCAACGGATTCTGCTGTTCTGGAAAATTACAGGAAAAGCATCCTGAACCAGACAAGGTCTCTTAGTCTTGATAACGATCTCGCTGTTGACCTTGATTCCATAGAGGGCAATACTACGCAGACAGATGAGTTCATTGATGAATTATCTGATTATCTGTACGAGATCAAGACAGCTTACATGCCATACGGTTCGCATATCCTTGGAGAAGTTCCTGAAGGAGAAAGCCTGGTTATGCTCATAAAAAGCATGTTGGGAGATGAATATGTAGAGCACGTGGAAGCACTTGGAGGAAATGAAGAACTCTCTGTTCTGCTGCTTAACGAAACGATACTGAACAGTAGCTCTCCATATAATGCCCAGATAGCAGTACTTGGGCAAAACTCAACGGAGCTTGGTAATGATCTTGATCTTGCATTGGATTATCTGGGCAGGATACAGGACTGTGAATGCGAGATTACAAAGATACTGGATGCTCTGGATGGAACATATATAGCACCAGGGCCATCAGGCGATCCGATAAGGAATCCTGATGCTTTGCCAACCGGCAGAAATCTCTGTACATTCGATGACCGTCTGATCCCAACAAAGGCAGCATGGGGTGTAGGTTCAGAACTTGCGGAAGAGATGCTTGACCTTAAACTTGAGGAAGATGGTGCCTATCCTGAAAAGATTGCCTTCCTGCTGTGGTCTGTGGAAACAACCAGGAACCAGGGAGTTATGGAATCTGAAATTCTCAAGTTGCTTGGTATTGAACCGCAATATGACAGCAAGAACAGGGTGTCAGGTCTTAGACTCATGAATTCCACGGAACTTGGCAGACCAAGGATCGATGTCATGGTGGTTACTTCAGGTCTTTACCGTGATGTGTATCCAAGCAAAATAGAACTCATCGATGAGGCTATAAAGCTGGCAGCTTCAGCAGACAATGATACATATCCAAATTATGTGAGAATTCATTCCAACGAAACGTATCAGGCTCTTATTGAGGAAGGATATAATGAGTCTCTGGCGTACAATCTCTCAGTAGCCAAGATATTCTGTCCGGCTCTTGGAGCTTACACACCCGGAATCCAGGAAGTTATCAGTAGTGGTACGTGGGATGATTCCGATGAGATCGCTGCTCTCTACATTGAAAGTATGGGATATGTTTATGGTGAAGGAATCTGGGGCGAGCAGTATACAGATGTTCTGGAATTGAATCTTGCAGATGTAAATACGGCAATATTCAGCAGGACATCAAATCTGTACGGTGTGCTTGATCATGAAATGGTTGCTGCTTATTTCGGAGGACTCAGCATGGCTGTGGAGTATGTAAGTGGTTCTTCGCCTGACATGTATATCAATGACCTCAGCAGCACAGCAGAGATTGAGACTCTCAGTGAGTTCCTAAGTAAAGATCTGCGTTCCCGTTATCTCAATCCAGCCTGGATAGAGGGAATGATGGGTAACAAATTTGACGGAACCCGATATATGAATTCAGTTTATGAGGTAATGAGAGTATGGGATGTAACTGATCCTTCTTTAGTTACCGATGAGATGTTAAACGAGTTGTATAAAACATACTTCGAAGACCAGTATGATATTGGCGTTGATGAGTATCTACAGTCTACAAATCCATATGCTTACCAGTCCATGGCTGCTACAGCATTGGCATCAATAATGGATGGTGATTGGGATGCTTCAAATGAAGTACGCCGGAATTTGGTTAAAGAGTATGTAGAATCTGTTGTCGAGAATGGTGTAACCTGCTGTCACCATACCTGCGGTAATCCGCTCCTGAATAAATTCATACAAGGGGAAATGCAGACAGCTGGGCTTAGTCAGGAAACACAGGAT
The DNA here is from genome assembly GCF_963665675.1 of uncultured Methanolobus sp. Classification (NCBI taxonomy): domain Archaea; kingdom Methanobacteriati; phylum Methanobacteriota; class Methanomicrobia; order Methanosarcinales; family Methanosarcinaceae; genus Methanolobus; species uncultured Methanolobus sp. The sequence goes on from NZ_OY762426.1 coordinate 2,576,766, forward strand.
GCATACAGAAAACGGATGTATGATGCCACTCTCAGAGATGATTTTTTGACACAGCAACAACTTGACACCAATTCATTAACAAGAGATGACTCTCTTAACGCTGTCCAAAGATCCATGGCCAGTGGTTCATCTAACCGGACTACAGTGTCAGATTCTGGAGGAGCGGGAACAGATTCTACTACTCCTGTACAGGATACTGTGAAATCAACTCCTGACAACTATGTTGAAGGCTATGAGATGACCCCGGAAAATGTACCGGAGGTTGAAAGCGGAAGCGGATTTTCAGTTACCGGTTCAGAAATCATGGCTTCAATACTGGTGCTTACCGGTGTGGGGGCAATATATCTGGGATTCTGGAGAAGGAAATAAACAGGACTTTTGGCGCTTTTTACAAGCGCCTTCTTTTTTCTATTATATGTTTGCAACGTTGCTTGCTATTTATATATCAAAACCAAATATACTAATTTATCCATAGTCATTGTATTTTATATACAAGTTTGTTTGAATATATTTACTAATTACATAATATCGTGAATATTTCTGCGAGTGTCTTTCTATATTCAGCACAAAAACAGGAAATGAATACATGACGGATAGGAAAATAATTGCATTCATCTTCATAATTCTATTGTTTTTTACAACTCTTGCCACGGCAAATAATGACAACATAATTTTTCTGAAAGTGGGTCATATTGACACTGATCAGAAAACAGATACCACTATCATAGAACCTGATAGAGTGGCTGTTGATATTAATATTGAAGCTGCGGACAGTTCTGAAAAATATTACCTTGTTCAGTTTGACGGGATCGTGCAACCTGAATGGAAAGATGCGGCAGAGTCTGCGGGTGCCACGGTTTTGGATTACGTTCCAGATAATACCTTTGTGCTGAAGATGAATGAAACTGTCAGGCTTCAGGTTGAATCTCTTGAATTTGTGCGCTGGGTCGGGGAGTATTTGCCGGAATATAAGTATGATTTTAGTCAGGAAACAGATGAGAACCGGATATCGACAAATGAAAACCAGATTGAAACGATAAAATTAAACGTATTTCTTTTCGAATCGGCAGATTCTGATGAAATTACTCAGGCAATCAATGATATCAATGGAGATATTATCAGTAGTTCTGACAGGATACTGATTATTGTTTTACCTGAAAACCAGTTTGATTCACTTACATCAGTTAGCGGAATCAGCTGGATCGAGGAATACTCCGAAGTTCTTCTCTTTAACGATGTCGCAGCAGGAATTATGAATGTAGATACAGTTCACGATGGTATTGGACTTAATGGAAGTGGCCAGATTGTTGCTGTATGTGATACAGGACTTGACACTGGAGTGAATGACAGTTCAATGCACCCTGACTTATCAGGAAGGATCATAGACATACTTGATTATTCAGATGATGGTGCAGCCGATGATGCAGATGCCTGGCTCAATGGTGGCCATGGAACTCATGTTGCAGGTTCTGTATTGGGAACTGGACTAATGTCAGGTGGCTTGTATAAAGGAATGGCACCTGAAGCAGAATTAGTATTTCAAGCTGTTCAGGATAGCGATGGGAGTATGAGTATTAATTCTGCAAGTCTTGAAACTATTCTCCAGGATGCATACGACCTTGGTGCAAGGATACACATAAATAGTTGGGGTTATGACACATATCTCGGAGTATATACTGATTCCTCATGGAGGGTTGATGAATTCATGTGGGAACATCCTGACATGCTAATATTGTTTGCAGCAGGTAATTCTGGAATTGATTCCGATGAGGATGGTGTAATTGATAATGATTCAATATCTCCTCCCTCAACTTCAAAGAACTGTATTGCTGTAGGTGCTTCAGAGAGTTACAGGCCTGAGAAAACAGCTGTTTACAACAAAGATAATTATGGTGATTTGTTCTCACTTCCAATTCTTGGGGATGAAAAAGCGGATGATGAAAATGGCATTGCTGCTTTTAGCAGCAGAGGTCCTACCGAAGATGAGAGAATAAAACCAGATATTGTCGCTCCTGGGACCTATATAGCTTCAACGAGATCCAGTTTAGTAACCTGGTATGATTGGGGAATGATAGATGATTATTACGCATACATGGGTGGAACAAGTATGGCAACCCCATTGGTTGCAGGTTCTGCAGCTCTTGTCAGGGAATATTATACTGATGTGGAAAATGTAGCTAATCCAAGTGCTGCTCTGCTTAAAGCAACTCTTTTAAACGGTGCATATGACCTTACACCCGGCCAGTACGGAGAAGGTGATGAGCAGGAAGTTGTAGGAAGACCTGATTACTCTCAGGGATGGGGTCGTCTTGATGCTGAGAATTCCATAATAGCTGAGTACCCGGAAGTGATTGCATATTATGACGGTGAATCTCTGAGCAACAATGAATTCTGGACTCATACCTATGATTACATTGAAAGCGGAGAATCTTTAAGAGCAACTTTAGTCTGGACTGATTATCCGGGGCAGGTTTACTCTAATAAGAATCTCATGAACGATCTGGACTTTACTATCATAGGCCCTACGAACATATACTACGGTAATGGAGGCACTGAGTCCGATCACACCAATAATGTGGAAGGAATCGAACTAAATAATGTATCAGATGGTGATTATATATTCAATGTCAGTGCTCATACTGTGCCCCACGGACCGCAACCTTTTGCACTGGTAGCTTCATTCACATGTGATAACAATGAATACCCGGCTCCCGGAACACAGGCCGAAAGCAAGAACACGGTAGTCTCTACTGATGTTGTGCATCCACAGGGAGTTGATTTAGATTCCATTATCATGAAGATAAATGACTCTCCTGTAATGTTTGATACTATAACAATAACAGACGGATACGAAATAGAATATAATACTGCCTCTTCATATCAGACCGGCGAATACAGTGTATCTGTAACAGCCAGTACCGAAAGCGGTCAGGAGTTCTCTTACTCATGGAATTTTACCGTGGACGCAGAAGCATCTAACACTGCTCCTGTTCTTTCAGATATAATAGATCAGCAGGTAAGTGAATCATATCCGCTAACAATTGAACTTTCAGCAAGCGATGATGATGGCGATACGCTTACTTTTGATACGAACGCAAGCTTTGGAAACCTTTCCGGCAACACTTTTACCTGGACTCCGGATTACAATGCTTCAGGCATCTACTACGTGGAATTCAACGTAACTGACGGGATTGAAGTTGATTCTGAAACCATTACAATTACTGTAATAAACGTTGACAGGGCACCGGTTCTGTCTTCAATCGGTAGCAAGACTACCAGCGAGAACCAGACGCTTAGTTTCAGCGTTTCTGCATACGATGCTGATTATGACACGGTCACCTATTCTGTAAACGGGGTGCCAGATGGTGCCAGTTTTGACGAGGGTAGCGGAGGATTCATCTGGACTCCTCAATACAATGATTCAGGAACTTATACCGTAGAGTTCACTGCATCAGCTAACGGACTTGAAGATTCCGAAACGATTACGATAACCGTTATCAATGTGGACAGAAGTCCGGAACTTGATGAGATTGGAAGTCAGGAGGTCAATGAGAATGAGTTGCTGAGTTTTGTCGTCTCTGCAACAGACCCGGACGGGGACACCATAACTTACTCTGTTGGTAACATGCCATCCGGAGCGAATTTTGATCCTGGAATCCATACGTTCACCTGGACTCCGGGATTCAATGACTCGGGTACTCACTCAGTTGAATTCATTGCGGATTCAAATGGTCTTAATGATTCTGAAATTGTTATTATCACAGTGAACAATGTTGACAGGCCACCGGAATTTGCTACGATCAGTGATCAGACAGTTGACGAGAACTCTACCCTGATATTCACAATTTCTGCAATTGACCCCGATGGTGAAGATGTTGTGTACTCATCTCCAGATAAACCAGCAGGATCAACACTTGATCCGGATTCCGGTGAGTTCACCTGGACTCCTGATTATAATGATTCAGGCACTCATTCCGTAGAATTCATATCCACTTCAAATGGCCTTACTGGTTCTGAGATAATCACAATTACAGTAAATAATGTTGACAGAGCACCTGAGTTTGCTACGGTCAGTGATCAGACGGTTGATGAGAATTCCACCCTTAGTTTCACAATTTCTGCTGCGGACCCTGATGGGGAAGATGTGACATATTCATCTCCGGATAAACCATACGGTTCTACTCTTGATTCTGGTTCCGGTGAATTTGTCTGGATACCTGACTACAGTGAGTCAGGAACTTATGATGTCGAATTCATTGCAAGCTCAAATGGCCTTACTGATTCAGAGACAATCACAATTACAGTAAATAATATTGACAGAGCACCTGAGCTTGCTACGATCAGTGATCATACCGTTGACGAGAATTCTCCTCTGAGTTTCAGTATATCTGCCACGGACCCCGATGGGACAGCCACAATAACTTATTCTTCAAATAATATGCCAACCGGATCAACACTTGATCCTGATTCAGGCGAGTTTGCATGGACGCCTTTCTACAACCAGTCGGGAATGTATGATGTCGAATTCGTTGCCACATCAAATGGGCTAACTGATTTGCAGACAGTAACCATCACAGTAAACAATGTTGACAGAGCACCGGTATTTGATACAATTGCCGGTCAGACAGTCGATGAGAATAGCACTCTGGTTTTCAATGTATCTGCAATTGATCCTGATGGGGATGGTGTGACGACCTATTCATCTGACAATAAACCTTCAGGTTCTGTCCTGGATTCCAGTTCAGGTGAATTTACATGGACTCCGGACTACAATGATTCCGGCGTTTACCCTGTTGAATTCATTGCAACTTCAAATGCTCTTACGGATTCAATAGTTGTTACTGTTACAGTAAACAATGTCGACAGAGCACCGGAATTTAATGCAACCGGTGACAAAACCGTTGATGAAAATTCAACCCTCCGCTTCACAATTTCTGCCACCGATCCTGATGGTGAAGATATTGCTTATTCTTCCCCGGATAAACCATCTGGTTCTATTCTTGATTCTGATTCCGGCGAATTCATCTGGACTCCCGATTATAATGATTCTGGCACCCATCCCGTTGAATTCATCGCAAGTTCAAACGGCCTGACAGATTCTGAGATTGTTATCATTACAGTAGATAATGTTGACAGGGCTCCAGTGCTTGAATCAATTGGCAGCAAGTCAGTTAATGAAAACCAAACACTTACTTTCAGCATTTTTGCAACTGACTCCGATGGAGATTCAATCACATATTCTGTTAATTATTTGCCGCAGGGAGCTACTTTCGACACATCAGAAGGTGAATTCATCTGGACGCCTGCTTATGGAAAATCTGGGAACTACAATGTTGAATTCATTGCATCAGCCAACGGTCTTACTGATTCCGAAATGATCACGATTTCTGTTGGTGATGTTGACAGGCCACCTGTTCTTGAATCAATAGGAGGCAGGTCTATTGATGAAAATAGCACCCTGACTTTCAATGTATCTGCCAGCGATCCTGATGGGGATTCCGTTTCATATTCTGTAAATTATCTGCCACTGGGAGCTGCTTTCGATTCATTGAATCGTGAGTTCACATGGACTCCTTCTTATGACCAGTCAGGAAACTACGATGTTGAATTCATAGCTTCAGCTAATGGTCTTGATGATAATGAAACTATCACAATTACTGTTGTTAATGTTGACAGGAAACCAGTGTTAGATTCTATAGGTGACATGTCAGTTAATGAGAATTCCCCTCTCACCTTCACTATCTCTGCTACTGATCCTGATGGTGATGATGTGATTTCGTATTCGATTGAAGGAAAACCTGATGGTGCTGATTTTTATACCGGGACCAGGCAATTTACATGGACTCCTGATTACAATGATTCAGGTTCATATGATGTGAAGTTTATTGCAAGTTCAAATGATCTGAATGATTCTGAAGCTATCACAATTACAGTTATCAACGTTGACCGGCCGGTGAAACTTGATCAGATTGATGACCGGACTATAAATGAAAGTGATGTCATCAATTTCATGCTTGTAGGAAATGACCCCGACGGGGATAAGGTAACCTATTCGGCATCCATCCTTCCTGGCAATTCCTCTCTGGATGATGAATCCGGTGAGTTCTACTGGATGACAGGTTACAATGATTTCGGTATATATGAAATTGAGTTCAATGCAACTGCAAACGGTATAACAGTTTCACAGTCCATGACAATTACTGTCAATAATATTGACCGGAAACCTGAACTTGCAACTATTGGTAACAGGACTGTTAATGAAAATTCGACTCTAAGTTTCACAGTTTCAGCAACAGATGCCGATAATGATGCCATTACTTATTCTGCAAATGGTTTACCTGATAATGCCATTCTTGATGCGTATAATGGTGAATTTATCTGGGCTGCGGATTATGATGACTCTGGAGTTTATAACATAGAATTCATTGCATGGGCTAACGGAGAGAATGATTCGGAAACGATTACAATAACCGTTTTCAATGTGGACAGAAATCCGACTCTTGCAGATATCAGTGACAAAGAAATTGATGAAAATGAGTCACTGGTCTTTACAATTTCTGCCACCGACCCGGACGGACCATCTGCAATAAACTATTCTGCAAATAACATGCCAACAGGATCAACACTTGATTCTGTTTCAGGTGAGTTTACATGGGCACCTTTCTACAATCAGTCAGGAATTCATAATGTAGAATTTGTTGCTACATCAAACGGCTTAAACGATTCTCAGACTATAACTATCACAGTAAATAACATTGACAGGGCACCGATATTTGCCATAATTGCCGATCAGACTGCTGATGAAAACAGCACTTTGTTTTTCACAGTTTCAGCCACGGACCCGGACGGAGACGATGTAACTTATTCATCTGACAATAAACCTGCAGGTTCTACGCTTGGTCAGGATTCCGGTGAATTTATCTGGATTCTGGATTACAATGATTCCGGTATATATGAAATTGAGTTCAATGCAACTGCAAACGGCATAACAGATTCACAGCCCATGACAATTACTGTCAATAATGTTGACAGAAAACCTGAACTTGTGACTATTGGTAGCAGGCCTGTAAATGAGAATGATACTCTCACGTTCACTGTACTGGCAACAGACGCCGATGGTGATGAAGTGACCTATTCTGCAAGTAGTTTGCCGGATGGGGCTGTACTTGATACTTACACAGGAGCATTTGAATGGACGACGGATTACCTTGATTCAGGTGACTACAGCATTAACTTCACAGCCACTGCAAATGGTCTGAATGATTCCGAAACCGTTTACATAAGGGTGATAAATGTAAATGCTCCTCCTCAATTCAATACCGCACCAGTGCAAACGGTTCTGGTAAATGAGAGCCTTCAGTTTACACTGAATGCGACTGATATTGACAATGATAACCTGACATATTCTGCCGATGTTTTGCCCAATGGCTCAGAGTTTAATGATACAAGTCTTCTGTTTAACTGGGTGCCATTAGCGAACCAGACTGGAATATATTATGCAAATTTCACAGTGAATGACAGCCAGTACTATGATTATCTCAACGTTTCAATCACAGTAACCAATGCCACAACAAGTTCAGTTACTGCAAGCTCTGCTGCCGGCGGCGGTGGCGGAGGAGGAGGCGGTGGTGGCGGAACCACTGGAGAGGAATTTGAGAACATTGCAGTAAAGGATGCAAGCTCCGTTTTTGTAGGAACAGGTCCTGTAATATTCGAGTTCAATAGGGATGGCGATGATATTGAGTATGTCGGGTATGATTCCCTTAAGAATGCAGGAACCATTTCCGTTACAATTGAGGTTCTGTTGGATAAATCAACATTTGTCAGTTCTCTTCCGTCCGGGGTTGTTTACAAAAATATCAATATATGGGTAGGAAAGACGGGCTATGCTATTGAAGAGAACATAGATGATCCTTATATCGGTTTCAGGGTTGATAGGGACTGGATCGAGGGCAATAATATTGACCCGGGTTCCATAGCTCTTAACAGGTACAACGGAGGGTGGAGTAAACTCTCAACCTGGCAGACAGATTCGGATGATAACTATCTTTACTTTGAAGCCAGCACTCCGGGATTCTCACCGTTTGCTATCACAGGTGAAACTCAGGCAATTGAGATAAATAATGATGTGAGCGATACCCAGTTCTCACCAGCAGACAGCGAACTGGAATCAAATGTTACAGCAAAAGGGACTGAACCGGAAAACACTTTGAATGGATTCTCAGGCTTAATTTCATGCCTGATCCTTACTTTTGCCTGCTTCCTCTACAGGAAGCAGTAATTTTCCTTTTCTATATTCTCAACTATTCTGTCAATATAGCTATGTATTTTATATTATATTACATATATATAGATTCATTATAATAATCTATTATTCTGACAATAGCTGAGGATGGCCTATGTGCACTAAAAACAAATTTTTGATCAGTATGATCATCATTTTTCTGTTAAGTTCTTTTTCCACATCAGCAGCAACTAATAATGCTGATAAGGAAAACAATGACATGTTACTTCTAAAAGCCGGACATGTAAACACAACGTTTTCCGTTAAAAGTCAAAATGAGGTACTGTTAATGTCGTCTGCTATTTCAGAAGAAACATCTGATTATTATATCTTACAATTTTCAGGTCCGGCAAAGGAAGAATGGATACACAATGTCAGCTCTGCAGGTGCCGGGTTCTATAGTTATGTGCCAAATAATGCTTTTATCGTCAGAATGAACACAAGTGTTAAATCTCAGGTTCAGGAGGATAACTTTGTCAAATGGATTGGTGAATATAAGTCATTTTACAAATATGACCCTGAAATGGTTGATGACAACACAGAGAATGGATTTTTTTCCTCTGAAACTGAAAAAAATCAAACATATTTTATTTCACTCTTCTCCGAAGATGAATATGCAAAAGTTGTAGAGTCACTTGACGCTCAGGGAGTTGAGGTTCTTAGTGGTTCAGGGAAAATAATCAGGATTCAGACCTCACCTGACATGATTGATGATATATCCATGATCAAGGGAATTAGCTGGATAGAGGAATATGTCCAGCCAACAATAAACAATGACATTGCAGCAGGCATTATTAACGTAGATACGGTTCGCCAAAACCATAGTTTGAAAGGTAGCGGACAAATAGTAGCTGTCTGTGACTCCGGACTTGATACCGGTATTAATGATAATTCTATGCACGCAGATATAAGAGGCAGGATACTGAGCCTCACTGACACATATGATGGGAATGCGGCAGATTCCCTCGGACATGGAACTCATGTAGCAGGCTCGGTACTTGGCAATGGTTCACTTTCCAATGGACAGTATAGCGGAATGGCACCTGAAGCTGAACTGGTATTCCAGTCAGTTGGTGACGGAAGTAGATATCTGTATCTACCGGATGATCTCAGTGAAGTTTTTCAGGCAGCATATGACAAGGGAGCAAGGATACACACCAATAGTTGGGGCTCTTCCCTAAGCGGAGCCTATACAGAGTATTCACAGCAGGTGGATCAATTCATGTGGGAGCATCAGGATATGCTGATACTATTCTCAGCCGGAAATTCAGGAGTCGATTCCGACAGGGATGGTGTGATAGATCTGGATTCGATCGGATCACCGGGAACTGCAAAAAATTGTCTGACAGTAGGTGCTTCTGAAAATGAAAGAGGGGATGCCTTCAATATATCACCATATATCATATGGGGATCTGCATGGCCTGAAAAATATCCGGAATCTCCAATATCGGATGACTATATGGCAGATGATAGTAACGGAATTGCTGCGTTCAGCAGCCGGGGACCAACAAACGATGGGAGGATAAAACCGGATGTTGTAGCTCCCGGTACTTTTATTGCATCTACAAAATCAAGTGTTTCAAGTGAAACTGGTTGGGGTCCTATTAATAGTAATTATCTGTACATGGGTGGAACCAGTATGTCCACGCCGATCACTGCCGGGGCTGCAGCTCTTGTAAGGGAATACTATACAGAAGTTGAGAACCTCAGCAGTCCCAGTGCTGCACTGCTTAAAGCTACTATAATTAACGGTGCATGTAACATAACACCAGGACAATACGGGACAGGAGTATTCCAGGAAATTGATGGAAGGTATGATTATTCCCAGGGATGGGGACGTGTTGATATTGAAAATTCTGTCTATCCGCAATTCCCTGTTGTCATGGAATATTATGACTACGTCGCCCTTAATTACGGTGAGTCATGGAATGTCAGCTATGATATTCTCTATACATCAGAACCTGTAAGAGTAACGCTTGTGTGGACTGATTATCCCGGTGCTGCTAATGTTGATCCTCAACTGATCAATAACCTTGATCTCATTGTTGCAGCTCCGGATGACACATACTACGGAAACGGTGCACCGGATACTGTAAATAATGTAGAAGGCGTTGAGCTGCTTGAGCCAGAAGCAGGAACATATACAATAACAGTTAATGGAACAAACTTTAAAGACCTTAACAATGCCCCTACTCAGAATTTCTCACTTGTCATCTCTTATGGTGATGTGAGTAACATCTACATGTATCCTGAACACAATTCCTACACAACTAATACAACTACTGAAGTTCACATGAATCTCACACATGCCGATGGAATTAACTCAAGTTCCATAAACATGATGATCGACGGTTCATCGGTTGTACCTTCACTGGAAGCCATCTCAGGTGGATACAAAGTTGAGAACCAGACATCTCAGCCATATTCCGAAGGATTCCACAATGTGTCTGTGAGTGCACTTACAGATCAGAATGAGGAACTGAATTATGGCTGGAGATTCTATGTCAGTGTTGGGGAGAACATACTAACTGTTCAGAATCCCCTGGAAAATGCCGTAATACAGAATAATACAGTCATGATAAACGCCAGCAGCAATAAGTTGTGTGACTTCTGGTACAATATTGACAACGGAACAAATTCCACGGCACAGTCTGGTTATACACTGAATGCAAGTACAGGACTTGCTGAAGGAAACCACAATATCACAGTGTTTGCCGAGGATATAACCGGAGCAGTCAATTCAACAACTGTGAACTTTACTGTATTTACCGAATCAGCAGATATTGAGTCACCTTCAGCAGGTACAGTCTATTATCTACCGGAAGACAGTTTTACCCTTAACGGAACTGTGGGAGTTGCAACTAATGTTTCCGTTTACGTGAATGGTGCCCTGACCAATTATTCAGAACCTGTTTCAAACGGAATGTTCAATATAACCAATGTTCCACTTTCAAATGGTACTAATGCCATAAATGTCAGTGCCATGTACAATAATTCCCTGACAGATTATTTTGCTGTAAATACTACAATATATGTGAGTCTTGGGCAGACCACTGATACAGGTTCAAGTGACCTGATTACTGTGAATGTTCCGGGAATAGACTCTAATGTGAGCAATCCGGTGTTCAACTTTAATGTCAGTGGATCATCTTCTAATCCTGGAAATCTTTCGGCTGCTGTAGTGAGAGGAGCAGAGCCCGGAAATGGTTCGTCACTTATCGGGAATGCGCTTGATATAAGGGTCCACAACGAATCAGACCCGAACTATTCATACCAGTTCGGCAGGAATGTATCGCTGACACTTGGGTATGACCCTTATCTTGTAAATAGCACAGGCAAGCTTGCTATTGCCTGGTATAATACTGATGAAGAAGTGTGGATTCCTTACATGAGCATTGTTAATACTTCAGTACATACGGTTACTACGAATATTACCCATCTGAGCATTTATGCTCCAATGGAGGACAATACAGCACCTGTTATCAGCAGTGTTACAAATTCCAGCACATCGACAACTGTCAATCTTGAATGGTTTGCTTCAGATGATACTGACCACACGGAAGTATGGAATGGTGTTTTACTCCTTGGAAATTACTCAGGGTCCGAAATGACAGATACCGGACTAAGTGCCAGCACTCTTTACAATTATAGTCTTCGTGCAGTAGACTATGTAGGAAATACCGGTGAATGGTTCAATACATCTGTGAGGACGATTACTCCAACCAGTACATCATCCACAAGCAGCTCTTCCGGCGGTGGAGGAGGCGGTGGAGGTGGTTCCACCGGTGAGGATGTGGGTAACATTGCATTCAAGGATGTGCTCTCTGTCTATTCAGGTAGTGGTGACCTTGTAGACTTTGATTTCACTAAAGAGCAGAATGAGATCGATTATATCCGTTACACTTCACTGAAGAATGCGGGTAAGATCACTGTAACAATAGAAATGCTGAAAAACACATCTGCACTTGTGGATGAAGCTCCCTCCGGATTTGTGTATAAAAACATGAATATATGGGTTGGAAAGACCGGCTATGCCACAGAGAGCAATATAAAAGACCCTGTCATAGGTTTTGTGGTCAGTAAAGAATGGCTGGGTGATAATGATGTCAACACTGATACTATAGTTCTTAACCGTTACAACGAGGATGTCTGGGCCAGGCTTGAAACTGAACAGACAGGGGAAGATGAAGAATATTATTACTTTGAGGCAAGTACACCAGGTTTTTCTCCGTTTGCTATAACTGCAGACCAGCCGACCACAACCATTACAGAACAAGAAACAATAAAAGAGCAGGTTGAAGCAGGTTCATCGAATGGTGGTGGCGATGAAGCGCCCGTGGTTTATGAGGAATATGAGAACAGTGAAACTGACAAGAGCACACCTGCAGTATCGGGTGTTGTAACATTGTTGATAATTGCAGTTGTATCTGTGCTCCTCAGGAAACAGCAAAATTAATATTCAACTCCGTCCCATTTAGCGCCGGAGATATCAAGTTGAAAGGAACAGTGCTTGGCATTGAAGGAACTGCATGGAACCTCAGTGCTGCCATCGTTAATGAGAAAGATGTAATTGCGGAGGTTTCCGATATGTATAAACCTCCTACTGGCGGGATACACCCCAGGGAAGCCGCCCAGCACCATGCAAAGTATGCTTCCTATGTTGTAAAAGGAGTACTTGAGGAAGCAAAGCAGAAAGGAGTTGAAGCTTCTGATATTGATTCAATTTCCTTCTCGCAGGGTCCGGGACTTGGAGCCTGCCTGCGTACTGTGGCTACTGCTGCCAGAATGCTTGCAATTAGTCTTGATGTTCCTCTTGTTGGTGTCAATCACTGTCTTGCCCATGTCGAGGTTGGCCGCTGGAAAACTCCGGCAACTGACCCGGTTACACTGTATGTCAGTGGTGCCAATTCCCAGGTTCTGGCTTACAGGATGGGAAGATACAGGGTTTTTGGAGAAACACTTGATATAGGACTTGGAAATGCTTTTGATAAATTCGCGCGTAGCGCAGGCCTCGGACATCCGGGTGGACCGCAGATAGAACAGTTTGCCAGAAATGCTTCCAATTACATTCCGCTTCCTTATGTTGTAAAAGGAATGGACTTATCATTTTCAGGACTTTCAACTGCAGCTACAGCAGCACTAAAAGACAATTCCATGGAGGATGTGTGTTATTCTTTCCAGGAAACTGCTTTTGCAATGGTTGTCGAGGTTACTGAACGTGCGCTTGCTCACACTGGAAAGAATGAGGTGCTTCTTGCAGGCGGTGTCGGTGCTAACATGAGACTTCGGGAAATGCTTGATATCATGTGTAATGAGCGCGGTGCTAATTTCTATGTACCGGAAAAGAGGTTCATGGGTGATAATGGAGCCATGATAGCTTATCTTGGGCTTTTGATGTATGATTCAGGTAATGTGATTGATGTTGAGAACTCACATGTAAACCCAAATTTCAGACCGGATGATGTCGATGTGACATGGATTCCCAGGGATTTAGAGGAAAGGGGGCAGGCATGAATCTGAATAATGGTGCCGAGGCTGTCGTCAGGGTTGAGGACGGTATGCTTGTCAAGGAAAGGGTTCCGAAGAACTATCGTCAGAAAGAACTTGATGAACGCATCAGGAAAGAGAGAACAAAAGCCGAAGCACGAATTATATCCGAGGCAAGAAGAGCCGGTGTTCCAACTCCAATTATTTATGATATTGAGAATTCCACAATAAAGATGCAGTATATTGACGGAGTTGCACTGAAACACGTGATAGATGAGAAACTCAGTGAGCAGATTGGTGTTCTTGTTGCAGAACTGCACGCCGCAGGAATCATCCATGGTGACCTGACAACCTCCAATCTTATACTTTTTAATGATAAGATTTACATGATAGACTTCGGTTTATCTTTTTCAGAAGGCAGTGTCGAAGCACGTGGTGTGGATGTGCATGTCCTTTTCAGGACATTTGAAAGCACACACAGGAATCATGAAAAACTTATAGAGGCATTCTGCCGTGGATACAGGAAAGAACTCGGGCAGGCTGATGAAGTGCTTGAAAGAGTGAAAGAAATAGAGAAGAGGGGAAGATATGCGTAAGATCGTTTTTGTTACAGGTAATAAAGGAAAATTCAGGGAAGTTAAGGATATTCTTGCTGCTAAGGGATTTGAGGTTATACAGAACACCGATGGTTACCCGGAACTTCAGGAAGATGATCTGGAGCCTATTGCAGCCTATGGTGCCAGATGGGCATCTGATAAACTTGGACTTCCTGTAATGGTTGATGATTCAGGTCTTTTCATTAATGTACTAAATGGATTCCCTGGGCCGTATTCTGCTTTTGTGGAGAAGAATCTTGGAAATCCCAGAGTGCTTAAGATCATGGAAGGTGAGGCAGATAGATCTGCAGTGTTCAAGTCTGTAATAGGATATTGTGAACCGGGAGCTGAACCACTGACTTTTACTGGGACTGTGGAAGGGAAGATCGCCTTTGAAGAACTTGGCACAGGTGGTTTCGGATACGACCCGATATTTGATTACAATGGAAAGACATTCGGAGAGCTTGGTGATGAATTCAAGAACACAGTTTCACACCGCAGGCGCGCTGTTGATAAGTTTGTAGAGTGGCTGGATTCACAAGGCTGACTTTCAGTTATGGTGTATTATTATTGTATTATTATTGTATTGTATTATTATTGTATTGTATTATTATTGTATTGTATTGTATTGATTCGATTAAGTACAGGGATGTGAAAAAGTGGGGGCTGGAAACAGTTCTTTTTTCAGGGATACCAGAGGTATTGATACAGTTCCGTTGAAAATGGTATTTCATCTTGCTATAACAGGTGCCATTATTTTTCTCATGGCTTTCTCGTGGAATAATGTGGCACCGTTTTACTCAGGAGCTAAGAATAGGAAACAGATCAATTCTGCAGTTCTTGACATAGTGTCAATACAGGACGAATATGCCAGGAATCTTCAAGATCTTAGTTTTACGGAAGGTTCCATGTGCAGCATTGAACTTTCATTGCCTGATGCAAGATTTCTGGCATTTGGTGTAGACCCGGACCATGATATGAATGGTAATCTCAGTGATAGTTCGTGGCTGGTTGAGAATAATACAATAATCTGCCAGTATGAAAACGGTGTAAGGAATCTGTATCACATTGATGGTGAAACCATCATTTTCAAAAAAGGCAGGCTGGACAATTCCACAGGTTTGTGGCTGCCTGATGAAGATGCTGATTCTACGGGAATTGTAATTGAAGGTCCGATATCAGGAACTTTCAATTTCGAGTTGATACCTGACGATGGAAAATATACACTGTCACATTTTTAGAATTAGTGCTATCATTCTTATCTATCGATGTCATGAATAACTAGAATGATCCCGGAGGGTACGGCGAAGCCGGCGTTTTCCCATCAGATGGCACACCATAATTCAGAGAGTAATGAGAAATACTTTCTTCGAGGCCTTCTGTAGATTCCCCGGCATAAATGCAATAATCTTTGGAATAATCTTCTGTATGGCAGTCTCGGAATGTGCCGCCTTTGGAGGATGGTTACTTTGTTTTTAGTCTGCTGGTTGTTTTTCTGAAAATAGAATAAGCGAATATTGTGTCATTCAGATCAACAGTATTTCCACATAGCCTGAAAATAAAAAGTTTTCAGATCAACATGAAACAAAAGTCATGTTGATTCTGTTTAAGTAAGTGAAATCTGATATTTAGATAAGTTCTACTTCTGCGCCCAGTTCTTTCATTACTTCAAAGAAATTGGGGAATGAAATGTCCACAGCTTCGGCAGTGTCGATCACAGTATCTCCGGCAACCATTCCGGCAATGGTAAGTGCCATTATTATCCTGTGGTCGTGCCATCCGTGAAGTTCGGCCCCTCTCAATGTTCCGCCTGTGACAATAAGCTGATCAGGCTCTTCCCTGACAGAAATTCCCATCTTGGTCAGCTCAAGTGCCATTGCATGCAATCTGTCGGTTTCCTTGTAGCGTACGTGTTCTGCATTTTCGATTACTGTGGTCCCCTCTGCACATGCAGCCAGCACTGCAATTGTTGGAACAAGATCAGGCGTTGCACCGGCATCGAATACTGTTCCTTTGAGGCCGTTGCCTGTGATCTGCGCTATGCCAGTTTCCTTGTTCCATGAGATCCTTGCACCCATACGCTCAAGGACATCGATGATCTCTATGTCACCCTGTTTTGAAGGGAAGAGGTTCTTTACAGTAACAGTAGACCCGGTTACTGCAGCAGCTGCAAGCAGATAAGAAGCTGAGGAGAAATCCCCGGGAACCGTATAATCCTGCAGGTTGTACTTCTGGTTTGCAGGAATAATAAATTTGATAGTTGTCCCTTCTTCCACAAGTATCTCTACACCTGCCTTTTCGATCAGTTCCATAGTGACATCAACGTATGGTCTGGACTTCATCTCTCCTTTGATTGAAAGTGTTGTACTCTGGGTGGTCAGAGGACATGCAATGAGAAGTGCTGAAATGAACTGTGAACTGATGGAGCCGTCAATGGTTGTAATGGCACCTTTCAGGCCACCTCTGACTACAAGAGGTGCACAGCCGTTTCCTCTGGTAGAGTATGCCTCTACACCAAGCTTGTTAAGAACGTCAAGAAGGGGCTGGTTTGGCCTGTTCCTTATGGAGCTGTCACCGGTAAGTACGGTAACTCCGTTTGTAAGTGATGATACTGCGGTCATAAAACGCAGTGTGGTTCCTGAGTTAGCCACGTCTATAATGTTATTTGGTATGTGAGGTTTACCATTCACTCCCTTCACGTGAATTCTATCCTCAAATGTTTCTATGTTTGCTCCTAGTGCCTCTGCTGCACGAATACTTGCAAGTGTATCGGCTGACATGAGGGGGCGGTGTATCACACAGTCATCGGACAGTGCAGCAATTGTAATTGCACGATGGGTATAACTTTTTGATGGCGGTGCAAATACTTCACCATCTACCTTTGAAGTGCTGACAGATACTTTCATTTTATCCTCTTTTATCCCAGATTATGTAAAGTGTAATCAGTAATGTCTTAATATCTCATTCCTTTTATTCAGACATAATTAATTTAAATTGGCAGGACACAAATAAGAATTTATCCTTAGTTACTTGTGACAAAATGCCTTTCTCTATGATATTCTTATCGATGTACTAACGATAACCTAATACCCTTTTTGCTAAAAACACATTTAATCCTGGTCTAATCCGCGTAAAATGTACTGTATCTTCCGATCTCTTTTTATCATATGCCGCAAAATCTCAGGATAGATAATTCGATATCAGCATATATTACACACGATGGTGCGAAGAATGAAGTGCTATACCATAGGATACGGAAACCGTCAGCTTGATGAGTTCATTTTCATGCTGGCAAAGAACAGGATCACACATCTGGTCGATATCAGAAAGTATCCACAGTCAACTTTCAAGGTATATGACAGGGAATCGCTTGAAGATGTACTTCCAAAGAACAGTATTCTTTATTATCATTGTGAAGGTGTTGGAGGTATGCGTGAATCCACATATGTGGAGTATATGGATACGGAGTCATTCCAGAGCAGCCTGGGCAAACTGATATCTCTTATCAGTAAAGTTAACTCCGAAAACGGCAGGTTAGTTCTGATGTGTGCTGAAAAAAGTCCGAAAGGCTGTCACAGGCACTATCTTTCAAATAAACTTGAAGAAAAAGGTATTGAGGTCATCCACCTTGTTGAACAGGGGCAGACAAGCCTCTTTAATTTTTAGTAATTCAACTTATCTTAATCTGACTCTTACATTGCGCGAAGACGCCTGATACGTTCTTCCGTAGCAGGATGTGTCCTGAACAGGTTCATCAGTGATCTGCCTTTCAGTGGATTTACAATGAACATGTGCGCAGTGGTCTCTGATGGCTGTACATCGCCTCTTCTTTGATGATAGCTGCCGCTCCCATGCTCAAGTTTCTCAAGGGCGCTGGCAAGAGCCCATGGTTTCTGTGAGATCTGTGCTCCTTCTTCATCAGCCGCGAATTCCCTTGATCTGGAGATCGCGAGCTGGATGACAGTTGCTGCCAGAGGCGCTACTATTGCAAGTGCCAGGAATCCGATGATGTTTCCGCCACCTTCGCTGTCCCTTCCGCCAAAGCCGCCGAATATAGCAGCCCATTTGACCCAGGTTGCTATCATTGTGATAACACCGGCAATTGTTGCTGCAACCGCGCTGATAAGCGTGTCTCTGTGTTTTACGTGTGCAAGTTCGTGTGCCAGGACACCTTCGAGTTCCTCGGCGCTTAAAAGGTTCAGTATCCCGGTTGTTGCAGCTACTGCTGCGTGCTGGGGGTCCCTGCCTGTTGCAAATGCATTTGGCATGGAGGTGTTCACAATATATACCTTTGGCATTGGTAAACCTGCACGCATGGCAAGTTTCTGTACAATTTCATATAATTGTGGTGCTTCGGCTGCAGTGACTTCCTGAGCACGGTACATTTTCAGGACAATCTTATCACTATACCAGTAGCTTCCAAAGTTCATAATGACCGCGAATACGAATGCGATCATCTTGACATAATAGGAATGTTTTTAAAACATATTGACGTTTCAATATTGTGGTAAAATGAGTGAAAAACAGACCAAAAACAACGACATTTATAATGATGAGATTATTAAAAAAATGCTCAATCGTCCGGGTTTCGTTGAGATGATTGAAACTGCTGCCTTCAAGAAATGGTTCAAAAAGATATTCAAAAAAAGTTCCAGTACAAAGAAAAATTACTATGAAAGTATGCTCAGGTATTGTAATTTCACCGGCCTGAACCCTGATGAATTGATTGAGCAGATGGATGAAGATGTCAGAAATGGTGTATTACCACGTGATTACCGGATAGAAGACTATATTCTTGATTATCAGGCACATTT
Organism: uncultured Methanolobus sp.; assembly: GCF_963665675.1. Lineage (NCBI taxonomy): Archaea > Methanobacteriati > Methanobacteriota > Methanomicrobia > Methanosarcinales > Methanosarcinaceae > Methanolobus > uncultured Methanolobus sp. Next base: position 2,595,947 of record NZ_OY762426.1, read on the forward strand.
AGACGAGCAGGATTATGCTGTCAATACAAAAATCAATTACTTCTCAGGCATTCCAAGCTTCTACAAATCCCATAGATATACCATTCCTGAAGTGACATGGGAGAAACGACAAGTCACCGAAGAGAACTTCCCAATCCCAACGCTGGAAGATGTCAGGAAAGTATTACAGGTCTGTGTCACACGTGACAAGGCTATCATAATTGCCGGAATCAGTTCAGGTCTTTCTGGAGATGACTTGCTCAGAATCCGTGTGAAACAATTCTGGGACGGTTACAACCCATACACGGAAATCTGCACGCTGCAACTGAAAAGAGGAAAGACTGACCAGTATTTCACAACCTGCTTCTCACCTGAAGCCTGCCGTCTTATCATCCAGTACCTGCATGAAAGGGATGTCATTCCACATACTACACATCAAAACGTAATCAGACAGCGTCTTAAGCAGAAAGTGACTGACGACTCTTACTTATTCATCAAAAAGAAAATAAGTGACAAGTACCTCGTCACTGGAAACGAAGAGCTGCGAAAATTCGAAGTCAACGGACTATGGAAAGCTTACAGGGACGTGAACTCAAAAGCCGGGACAAGTACGACAGCTAACGTTTTCAATCTTGTCAGAACTCACAACATGAGAAAACTGTTCAAAAATCTGATACCGATTGAATACAATCAGGATGTTGTTGAGCACATGATGGGACATTCATTAGGCAGGACCAAGGACGCATACTATAGAGACAACCCGGAAAAAATCACTGAGTTCTTCATGCAAGTATATGTATATTTGACAGTTCAGGAAGAGCTTAATGTCGCAGCGTCACCCGAATTCAAAGCCATAGAAGAGAAAAACAAGGAATTACAAGCATACAAAGCCCAAGCCGAACAGCAGCAGAAGACATATGTGAACGTGGTGTCACTTGTGGCCGACCTACAGGCCGAAATCGATGAACTCAAAGCACAGGCCGTCGCACGCTCCACAACACCACCAATTCCGGCACACATGGAACTTCAGCCCGACAATAAGGAAAGTCTTGAAAAGGATATCAAGGACTTAGAATGGCATCTAAAGCAGTATCCAAGTGAGGAAGGAAACACAATGCTTACAAAATTGCGTGAGAAGTTGTCATCCGAAGAGTGACCCCCACTCTTCCTTTTTTCCTTCTTTTTTTCCAACACTCAAAACTCTTTTTTCACTCCCATAAAACCACCGAAATGATGAGGGCAGTATCAAAAAGATATCATATGAACGAAGGGCTTTCGGTCGCCGCACACCTTCTTAATTTTCTTTGCGAAATACCCCAATTTCACTAAATTATAGTATTCAAAATTATAATTTTAATTTCACTACCTTATTTTTTATATTTCACTCAATATCCGTATACCTGATGACTTTTAAAATTATATTGCGACGAAAAACATTTATATTAGCAAAGCAAATTCGTGCCTCTTGCTTGCGAAAATGTTTTTATACGACTTATACCACACCTACCATTTGTAGCTATAATACTACATTCAGGAGTTGAAAAATAATGTCAACCATCAATACCGGAATAACAGTAGACACAACCTTGTTCAAACGCATGGAAACAGAACGGGGAGACGTACCGAGAAGCAAATTCATACACCGGGCTTTGGAATTTTACATGTCAGAACAGCCGAGCCGGAAGTGAAAACAAGCTGCCCTAATAATGGAGTGGCCGGAATCGGCAATGGTATCAACAACGAATTAGATTCGCGAAATAAAAACATTTTGACGACTTTATAAAAAACACTTAAAAAAAGAGTGCGCCGCCATTGTTCACCACAACAATGGCATTCGAGCGCCGCCATAGAAGTTGTATAACATGAATAATAACAGCACAGAATATAAGCATTTCGGCATCGAAAACAAGACACCTGTCAGCCCTGACGGCGGAACACTGTGGCAATCCCGTCTGAAGCAACAACGTGACGAACAGCAGCAAGAACCGGAAATGGATTTTGCCAGATTCGGCCATATATTGAAATCCGCTGAACCGGTGGTCATCGAAGCAGGTGACATTGTGTGGAAATTTGTTGAAAAATTGAATGCAGTCGCCACTTATATGATTGAATTATCAGCCTCGAAAGACGGTGATATCTTAGGGCTGCGTGAGTTTGAATACGATGATTTGTCCACCCCAAAGAAGAAATGGCAATCCCGTGATGAATTTCTCTATGAAATCGTTCACAATAGCATTCACAGCCTGAAGAAAGCCGACCTTGACAAGCTTTTCGCTGAAGTCAGCATAAAATTCCTCGCCGGAAATGATGGCAAGAATTATGAGACATACAAGGCATTGGACTACATTCGAGCGCAGGAAGGAAAGCACAGGCGGTCAATCTACATCAACACTGACAAACAGGGAAGAGTGCATTCAATCCGTGTGGCAAGTCTGTCACAGAAAATCATGCACGACATCACTTTTTTGACATTGGACGACACACATGAGGTCTTGTATTGGGACAATGGTGTGTACCGGTTCGGCGGCGAAAACATCATCCGACAGCTTGTTCAGCGTGAATTATGGAATGATTCCAGTGACAAATTCAAGAATGAAATTGTATCCTTCATTCAGGATGAAACACTGTGCGATAGGAGGCTGCTGAATCAATCCAGCCACCTAATCAACTTCAAGAACTGCTTGTACGATGTTGACACCGGTGCTGAATATCCACATACCCCGGACTACAAAACGACAATCCAAATCAATACAGTCTATGACCCGAATGCGAAATGTCCAAAAATTGAAAAATTCCTTGAGGAAATCCTTCCAGACGAGAACGACAGAAACGGGACGCTTGAGTTCATTTCGTACTTGTTAATCATTGAAAACAAGATGCGTAAGGCATACATGGGCGTTGGTGACGGAAAAAATGGAAAGTCCGTACTGTTCCACCTTGTCCGGGAACTTCTGAAGGGAATGTATTCCACCACATCTCTTCAGTTGATGGAGAAAGACAAATTTGCACTCGCTGGACTGTATGGCGTGCTAGCGAACATATACAGTGATTTGCCTTCTGAATCAATGGAAAAGAACGAGGTATTCAAGGGTTGCACCGGTCAGGATGAACTCAGAGGCGAAAAGAAATTCAAAGATGAGTTCTGGTTCACACCTTTTGCCCGTCTGATGTTCAGTGCGAATAAGATACCTTGGGCTCACTTCGACGGCAACGATGCATATTTCGATAGGTGGCTGCTTGTGGAGTTCAAACAGCGTTTTGAAGGCAGCAGTGACAATAAGAACCTACGTGAAGAACTCACCACACCCGAAGAACTCAGCGGTTTTGCGAATCTTCTTATCAAGCACCTGAAAAATCTGCTTGCTCGTGGCGAATATTGCAATGAAACCGACTTGAAGGATACAAAGGAAAAATACATGCTCAAGGCTGACCCTGTCCGTGCATTCCTTCTCTCATGCACCGAGGAACCCGAAGAAGAAGGAACACACCTATGCGGACAGAAAGAATTGTTCAATGCTTTCAAACAATTTTGCGAAGAACATGACATCGCAAATATCTACACACAGAAAACTTTCAAAAATAAATTACAAAAGTCACATGGTTTCGCTGAATCTCAATCATGGGGCAATGAATACAACGGTGCAAAAGTATGGCAAGACGTCCGGCTGAAGGACGAGTACCGAGATGTAAGAGAAGTCAAACCAAGTGCAGTGACACAAAATCCTTTCGCTGCGTTGGGGGACATACGCACTTTGCAAAGTAATTAAATGTGACATGGTTTGAAGGAAAGTATATACTTTAGTATATAGGTTTGAAACGTGCATGCTCCTTGCTCTCGAAAATCAGGAAAGTATACACTAAAGTATATACTTCACACCAAGTTTTTTGGTTCACGGCAACTGCTATCGAAACCCAAGTTTTTTTCAAGAAAACAACATCACGGTTTTTCGATAGCAATATACCTTTTTGCCGAAAAAACCCAAGTTTTTTTCCAAAAAAAATACCTATACATGTATAGCGTTTTTTTCCCTTCTTTTTTTTTGATTTTTTCTACACGTGGGAACTTTTTTTTCATGAAAAAAACTTGGGTTTTTTTAGCAAATGAGGGAACCGATACTGAAAAAACGAATATTTTTTTCTTGAAAAAAACTTGGGTTTCGCCATCGGTCGAAGGTGACCCAAAAACTTGGGGTCTTTAGACTGTTTACACAGTTGATATTTTGCTGAAACGGCTATACTGATGCTGAAAATCAAATATTCATTTTCTGTGTGAAAACAGTGTTTCGATATCAAGCAAGCCCTCACAAAAAACTTGGGGTATCTATCCCAAATGATTTTATATTAATTTTATGAAATTAGAATACATGGACAATACACCCAAAACCCACCCACCGGCGTCCAATCAAGAAGAAAACCCCGATACTCAAAAATCCGAAAACCCGAAGACCCGGAGCGTTTTTGATGATTTCGAGAGCGATTTTTGTTGCCTTCGATGAAGACCGGTGGTTCGATTTTCGACCTGTAATTCATCAATTTTTGCATTTCAAAGCAAGGGATTTCCGGGTTTCACCGCATCGAGTGGTGTAAAGAACCCCAAAACCGGTCTTTTTTGCTCATGACGGTCATATTTGAGCCGGTCTTGCCTGAGATACCGGTATACAGATAATATGCCAAAACACCCACAAATTCACCCACACAATATTAATTTATTATACAATTAGAGAAATAATTATACTATTGATATAACATTATATCATCAGTTTTTCCGGTCTTCATATTTCCTCAATTCCGACCGCCGATAGTGTTTTGTTCTCGATTGCCCTCCGGTGTACGGCTTTTTTTTTGCGTGATTTCGAGGGTTTTCATACATTTGACTAATATAAAATCACGTGGCGAATTGGTAACAAACCCGATAATTCGTTGTTGTTGACGCCGGGGAAGCCGATTGATGACGAAAATGTATTTATGTGCACTTTTGAAAGTGTATCTCATGGCAAAAAAGAACTTAGACATACTTCGGACGCTTGCCGAAAGTCAATCAATGACAGCAAGACAGATATTCGAAATCACACGCCATCATTCATACAACGGCTTGCGAAACAGCCTCAGCAGGCTTAATAAGGACGGAAAAGTAGAGATAAATCGTGATGCACAGCCGCATCAGTGGAGCATCACCGGAGCAGGGCGGGACTATTTGAGACTGAAAATAAGCCCTATGCTGCCGTTTTTCATGAAAGTGTTGCCGTATTTGATGGACGAACCAATGACCGAAGACTCATTGTTCCAGACACTTGAAGGGTACTATTCGCAGGTGTATTTCACCGAATGTATGAAATCCATGAGGAAAAAAGGCTATGTTGTGGCTGAAAATGATGTATTATCGGTGACAAAGAAGGCTTACAATGAGCTTGGCCTATACGTGATGAAGGGAGTTAGGCCATGAAGCACAAGAAAAACACGGAAAAATCGGGAAACCGAAGGCGGAAATTACACAAAAGTAAGGTGAAAAAATGACTGAACACACGCAAATCCGCATCATGCGGCTGCTCGCAGAATATGGCAAGATGCGACGTAAGCAAATAATCGACAAAACCAGTGGCAAGCGGAACATTGATGCACATTTACGGCGCCTGCTATCGTTTGGGTACATTTCACGTGAGAAGCGAGCGGGTGAGACTTTGGATTATCATCTCACGGATGCAGGTCGGGAATGCCTTGAGACCGATAATTTTCCGCAAATCAGACAGATAGTTCCATTCGCTGAGGTCGTGACAAAGTTCATGCTTGATGATTCGTACGAGCCGCTGACCTCGAAAGACCTGCATTCTGCACTGCAAGACACCCGGAGCCTGCATGATTTCAGGTCGCTGCTTGGCCATTTGATTCAGAGACAGTACATCGAAGTTGATGAAACCAGCACGCTACAGCGATATTATCTTTCGGAACGTGGTCGCGAATATGCAGAAGACCCCGAAAAGTTCCGGGAAGAGAAACGAAAAAGAATATTCCAGTGAAATCCGCACACCGGAAAGGATTCCAAGCAATTAAAAAGCTTAAAATCTGCATACCTGACCGTAAATATGCTTAATTTAGAAAAAGATAAGTAATAATCTTGCATTTTAATCATTGTCATCAATACCACCGCTGTTGATACGAAGGGTGAACTATATGAAGCAGTATCGAGATTGTGACCTAAAAGGGCGTATTCTTCGCAGTATCCATCAATCACCCATAGGGTCACATCCAACTGCAAGGGCGATTTTTGATGCTGTAGGTCATCATAATTTCGATTCTTTCCTTTCGACTATACACCGCTTGAAGAAATATTCTTACATCTCCGTAATCCCGGATTCTCGTCCATTTCAATACCGTCTGACCCGCAAAGGCCAAGAGCATGCTCATGACCCATACAAGTACAAAAAAGCGAAGCAACAGCACCTAGAACAGAGAATTCGTGCCATTTTGAATGATGATGATAGATTCTCAGGGGAAGTTGAAAAAGAGGTACGTCAGCGCCTTTCTGAGATAGAATCAGGCACAAGGGAAGCACCGCCAATCATTGAGACCGTGGAAACGGAAGCGGATGACAGTGCATTGAAGGCCGAATTGGAATCCAAAAACCTGAGAATACAGGAGCTTGAAGCCGCTTTGCAACATTTGAAATTGCATCAGTCAAATGTCCCAACCAAGGCAGCACCACCCGAAAAATCGCCTGAAGAACAGCAGAAAGAGAATGAGCGAAGACAACGCAGGGAAAAGCTCGCAATGAATTACAGGGGCATGCTGCTCGATGCTGCGTTTTTCGGACAATGGGGAGACATGTTGCCATTCCGCATGAAGCACTTGCAATTGTACCGGGAAGGCAGTGTGGAAATCATGAGCAAGAGCAATCCCGAAATTCGAAGAGGTCACGCGCGCCGGCCACTCTATCCGCCTGAGGTCGCAGGGGCACGATTCCATATCACGAAGATGAACAAAAATGGCATTTCCATTAGCGGGCAAGGGCTTCCGGGTGGTCAGACATCACTCAGATGGTGAACATTAGCGCTTCTGATGCTGAAAAAGTACCCAAAGTATCAAAATTTGACATGCCTTTATTTTCTCATTTGTCACTTGATTATCCCTCTTGTTTGCGATATTATGCTAGCACTAAAAATCTTTTATTAGTATATAAACATTTGTATCGGGAAAATCCATACACCGGAAGCCGATTGTGTTTTTGTAGAAATGTATATAAATGAATTGGGTGCATTTTGAATTATGAACCAAGACAATAGGGGATGTACTGAAATGCCGCCGGGAATGAAAGACTCTGACACAATTGATTGGATGAATCGTCAACTGGACGACCTCGCCCGCTATTGGAATGACATCACCGCCGCCGAGAGGGACATCGTTCTTGATGCCCTCGCCGAGGAGCTTGGTGACGATTATGAAAGTTCACTATCACAAAAATGGTCACAATTGTACACCCGAACACAGCAGGAAGATGACGAAGAACCGACATACCCGCAGCCGAATGCAACAACATGCATGACAGTCATCAAGGAAATATCCATCAACAAGAAACGTGAATTGGCACGCCGGTATTGTGATTCTGATGTGTCAGTGCTCTCAGATGTGGCATTGGTCAGGCTGATGTCGGATGTGCTGAACGGTGGCTCTTATGCCCGATTTTTCAGCATCAGAGGCCACATTGGACGGAATTTCATGGCGCCGGTCGAGTGACCATATGTTGTTCATATAGACACTGGAATAGCTCAGAGTGCACGGGTTTCGACCTGTGACCGAATACGCATTATTTTTATCTGAGTGAGCAAATATTAATGGGTCATTCTCACCGCCCGCCACCCCCGAAGGGATTTTCGCTCACACTACGGCATCACACTGCGTGGGATGTCTTCGCTTCCACTCACACATACAGTATTGCATTTTTCCCATACTAAATCCTTATATACCCACACATCAAACCCATTCTTATAGTATATGTAATAATGGATGCCGCCGAGGCGATAGAATGAAACTCGAAATAATAACAATGGTGCTTATGTTGCTGCTTTTTGCCAATATTGCAGCGGCTGCACCTGATGACAATGTACCGGAATGGGAAATAACTTCAATTAACGCGCCTTCAGCGACTGCAATCGATAGCGAAGGCACGCTTTTTGTCTTGACTGAAGATGGAGACCTATACCGAATAAGTGATGGAAGCATTGAAGATTCCGTATCAGGAGTGAGTTCTTACGATTGCTCGAATACGAATCTATTTCTCAGTCCCGATGACGATTTGTTGTATTTTTACGATGATATGTTCAGCATTTATGCCTATAATGCTGATACTCTCACCGAGGAATGGACATACAATGCCATGTATGACAATGGGATATTTTCAAGCAGCTACGGCACTATCTTGGTCGATTCATACGGCTATGTCTATGTAGAATTAAGCATGAGCGGTTCTACGGTCATTTACAAATTTGACGATGAAGGCAATCTCATTGATTCGTCTGACGGTAATGAAATATTGACCGGTGCACCCGGAGCAATATCAGCGGATGGGTCTGAAATTTGTTATCCTGAAAGTGACAATGGTGGTGTTGCTCATTATGACACGAGTGACCTATCATATGATTCTGTCAATAGTGAATTTCCTGACATTTCATGCTTCAACAACATAATCCCAATTTCACTTTTCGATGGCGAAGTTGCAATGAACGATGACGTAAGCTCAATTATGTCCGGGTGGGCTTCCAACTATGGTCAAGCTCAATCATTGCAGCTTGACGCAAATGACAATCTCATATTCGTGGACTATGACTCATCAGGCACATACGCAATACTCAGGTCATATTCTGACTATGACAGTTCACCTACTGAGAATTGGGAATACGATATCGGTGAAGATTTCCCCGGTGTCAGTTTCTCATATAGTTCGTTCTTCCTTGCAAGTGACAATCGATTGTACATCATGGCTTCACAAGGTGCTTCAGGTGATGGAACATTAGTCTGTGTTGACCTGTCGGGTGGAACTCTTGCATGGAGCTATGAATTTGACGATGCTGCAAGCACATCACAGGTCAACAATGGTCTGTGTGTTGCTGATGGTTCTATCATTGTGGCTTACGATGGCGGTATCCTGAAATTTGATATCTCAGGACAGCCACTATATTGTCGAACAGGTGCTTACGATGGTGATTATGGCCTGAGTGCCACATACTCACAGTATCAGGACGGAGATTACAGCCATTCATTGGATTTCTATTACCTAACACCTGATGGCACAGGGTCTGTATTGGTCCAAGATGATGACAATACAGGTGGTTTTTGTGCTGATAAGGGCTTCATCACCCTAAGTGGAAATACGGACGCATCCGGTGACTATTACATCGATATTCAGGGTGATATTGAGGAAGGCTGTGAAATCATTTTGACATCCACTAATTATGACTATTATGAGTCTGTTGTGCTCGTTTTCGATGAAGCACTCATGGAAGACCTTGGATATCAGGTCTATGTTGAGGATGAAGAGTATGAACAATTCATTGCGGGAGATGGCGATTACTTGTTGACAATCGATGAATTCAGCGAAGCCACAACCATAGAATTAGTCGCCGTCACAGGTGGCGGAAGCTCTTCTGCATCCGAAAGCACCACTGAATCCGGGGATTCGTCAAGTGATTCCGGTACTGACAGCATTACCCGGGTGGAAATCACAGAAGAGTTCACAGAATTCATTGAAAGTAGCAATGACCTTCCAACCACATCAACGACAACAGCGACCACGATAATCGCGAATCCGGTCAATTGGCTGGTCATCATCGGTGCTTATTTGGGTGCTTATATTGTCATCAGCTTCAGCAATACAGATGTGTTCTCATCATTGTCAGCAACGGCATTATACGGCACAGTGGGCTGGATTTTGCCTCTTGTAGTGCTCTTGGTGGGTTACAATCCGTTCTTATTCAACTATTGGCTGAATTCCGGCTCAGTGCTGCTTGGGGTGCTGGAATTCATGATTACAGGCGGTATTGTTGGAATATTTAATTTCGTTACAACAGGTGATACAAATGAGTAGACGCAACATGAAAAGCGCAGTGACAAGAGCGAATAGCTCAAGAAATCGAACAGAAGATGAAATATACCGGTATCTAATTTGGGCTTCGGTCATCGTTTTTGCCCTCAGTGCAATAATGTGGTTCCTGAATGTAATTTCATTTTGGAGAGCAAGTGGCATAGTTATTGTCGTAATCGCAATCAATGTCCTGTTTAATATCCTTACAGATGATGAATTCGATGCCGGGAGGCTCATTGGCGGTGTCATTGGTTTTGGTGTTGGACTACTGCTTGTTGTGACAATCAGCCCGATTACAACGCCGATTGGCATTGGTATTATTGCGTTCACAGCCTATCGCCTTGGGTGGCTTGGGGAATCGACAGCAGGAAAGTTGGGTGGCGGAAAATAACGCCACACGATATTTATTTTAAAATCGAACAGTGCTCTCATTCATTCTCAAGATGTTAGTTGAGTAAAAGCCATATATGATAATCCGAAAAGTACTACAAAGACAAACAGTACAATAACAAAAACTGCAAGCTCTTTTTTTCCTTTATACTCATTGTCAATTATCCTGAATATTTCTGTTACAATGAAACTCCCTAATAAACCAAATATCGCACCAAGAACAATTCCACCAAAAAAGATAGCTTTAGTAGCATCATCAACCATTACCGTAATATCACATCCTATTACCATTTTGAGAGCAAATATACTCTATTGACAATGTAAGGAACATACAATATAATGTTTCTTTTATGATTTTCATTTTTCAAAAGTAATTTGTTGCATGTTAGATGCTTTTATAACTCATAATTAATTAAAAATACTTATATAGTTCGGATTGGTATGCATATCTGTGGCATGAATCTTTGGGAAAATCACCAACCGACCTTGAATCATGCCACCTGTTATTAATCACATATTGAAAACTTGAAAATGCCTAAAAGCCTGAATATGATTCTCAAAATGCTCACAGGCAGTATCATAAGTACCCCATCCACATGCGTTTCCCAATATTAGATTCTTCAAAACCACATCAGGAAACAAGTCAGATGATTGTGTTTCGATGAAGGACTGGACATCAAGTGAAGTCAGTGCACCGGTTCTTAGCTTCTTTCGGTATTCATTAATACGGTTATAGAGTTCCTGTTCGCTTTTTATTTCTTCATTCATGAAATGTAGTATGCATTCCACATATAAGCTGCTGAGCCATGCATTGTGAAACTATTCACTTGCTTCTATTGGAATGATTTCAGCTTATCCGGCAGGACCATCCAAAATCCCGCCCGTGGTGAGCAAAACACGGGTCTTTCCGTGTCTTGCCTTCGAGATTTTCGACCCCGGAAATCGAACAGTGTAACATTGGAAATCACGTTAATAAGTCGCTGGCTGTTGTTTTTGTAATTCAGTGTAGTTCAGTGTTGTCGTTGTAGATAGTGTATGCAGCGTAGTCATTGACTGCATCAACGACACCAACATACAACACACCACATTACTTGCGATTGAATCTTAAAATCAAGGACAAGCGTGGCGGTGGATGTTGCGATGTTGATATATTGGATGCATGCATTCCGTAGTATATGACACCCGAAAAAACTGAAAAATCAAACACCCCTGAAGGTCACAGTACCGGTGGACTTCCGACCCGTGAGGAATACGAGAAATGGGCGCCTGTTGTGCTCCGGGAAAATTCAGAATTAATTGAAGCTCTTCGGACTGGTTATGTGATTGAGGATAGAGTATTTCATGTTGGTAAAGAGTATTTGCTATCTGAAAATGAGCTTTCATGGCTGAATCAGAAGCTCATTGAAAGGCATTGCTTGCCGATTGGGTATGAAGAATATCGGAATACTAGAATAAGATACTGAGGACATTATTTCTTCTTCTCAATGGCTCTTGCTATTGTCTTCAATTCAGTTTCAATACTCTTTAATGCATCAACCATTTTATCACGTTTATATTCATCATTCTTTACTTTACTAATATCTGCAATTGTAAAGCTATCATTCGCACTATATGAGCTATTTGCAATATCTTCAAAACAGGCTGTCATACTTACTTTTTTGAAATCACTAGCTATCCTTGAAGATTCCGTTTTAAAAGGTGAACTGAGAGAAAAGCTTTCTTTAGGATATAGCATGGGGTAAACAAAATCTACTTTTTCACCATCGGGTTCCAGTTTCAAGTTTCCTCTTATGTTCTTTGCCGGTCCCATGCCTATATTACTTATCTTAATATGGAAACCATCACCAAGGTACAATCGAGTATGAGTAGCTTTCAAGGACGGAATGAATTGGTGCAAGCGGGCTGCTTCCATCTCCTTGACCATGACTCGGGTCTGGTATGCATAGTAACCGGTAATAATCACGAGTATTGCTGTGAGAGCTGGTATGTAATCGGTCACAATTTTACCTTTGGAATGGATTCAAAAATCACAGGTCAATTCACCGATGACTTCGCCATTTTCCCTTATCGGGCTGCAATTTACCATCCTTGTGGACTTTGCGGCACTTGGGCTGCTCCGAGATGGTTTCATATGCTGTTTGTACCACTCAACAGGAACTTTATAGATGGTATAATTGTGAATATCATCTTCCTGGTTCTCTTTGTTTTCGAGCACTGCAACAATGCTCTGAATATTTTCAAGAACGTTTAGTGTTACACCTACAGCTGAAGTCTTCTTATGTGCCGACTTCAATACAACCCATTGCCCGTCCAGAATGACTTCATTGCTCTTTGTTCCGGTATTCAGTAGCTCTGTACCAAGATGTTGGGCTGCATATACAGCCATACGATGCCCAAAATTATTACCTGCTCTGCCCGTATTTTTATTTTGTCCCATATATCGCACCCTCACAAGTATTGTTCTAAATTTCCTGCAAACTTTTCGAAGCCTATTGGACAGTATTTAACATCACCGAATAATCTCTTATATCTGTCATGGATGGCCTTACTAGCCATGTTTTCTTGTACGTTTTCATCCATATTTTCATCATTGTCATTTTCGCTATAATGTTCGTTCTTTTTGTCAATAATGATAATTTTAGGATGAATTCCATTTTGTCTAAACAATGACCTTTTCAGCAAGTATTGAATATGTATATCAGCTTCAGGCATAGAATATCCAATGAAGTATATTCGTGTAGCATTTTGGAGCACCTTTTCTGCTTGGAGCCAAATAGACACAAGGAATGGATTCTCATAAGCTTTTGTAAAAGTAGGTGGGACAACTATTGGTTTTTGTTCAGATGCACCATCTTTACAAAAAGGAGAATCACAGGGTTCTGAATCTTTGAATATATCATCCACGATACCTTTCCTTTTTGGTGTTATTTTTATTGAATTGCATGTTGGACAATATATCCAATTCAGGCTCCCATGTAGTTTCAGCAAAGGAACATTTTTTACCCTTGGAACGGACCAAGTATCATCATTTTGATGCCCACTTCTTCTATGTTTTTCATTTCGAAATCTTATTCCATAGTTAAGGTCAATATTAGAAGCTCCTCCATCGCCGAGTTTTGTCAATGCATTGTCAAGTAATATGTCATAATTTAAGCTTATAAAACTGCATTTATTCCATCTACCAGGATACATGGTTAATAAATTGTCAACAAAATCATGATGATAGCCTCGTGGATTTTGTAATTTTTCGTATAAAACACTACATATGCAGTAAATTAAGTTATCTCGGAGGGTGCTAAGTTTTTTAACATCCCACTTAGGTGACATGTTTTCCTGTTTTTGTAATGCAATATCAATTGGTCCAAGAACTTCTTCAAAAGTAGGGAGATTTGAAATCTCACAGTTGTTGTGGTAAATATCACTTAAGTATTCTTTCACCATTTTCACTTTATTATTACGAGGAAATTGCCTAAATGATTCCTCTAATAATTGATTAGTAATGATTCCTCCTTCAGGCTTGGATGCCCCTGCTCCAAAGAAGAAAACAACTTTCTCTTCATCCCAATTTATTACCCCATCATTCATAACATGGATTATATTAAACAATGGTATTTATATATACCTAAATAATTTTACTTATTGTTTACATCCCTTTTGATAAGCTGAACCTATTCAGGCACTAAGGATAATGGATAAGGGTATCAGAATACATTACTCTATTTTGCAATCATTCTTTTAGCTTAAGGCTAAGTATTATTGACTACAACTAAAAAGACATCAATACTACAATTCATGGTAAGGGAGCAAGTTTCTAGGTGTTTTTGATGGCTGCAAATGATATTAATAGAGTTTTTATTCTTGGTGCTGGTGTCTCAAAACATTGTGGTTATCCATTAACAAATGAATTACTGAAAGAAGTCGTCCGAGAATTGTATTCAAAAGGGAAAGAAGGCTCAGGAGCAGTATATCACATACGTAACTTTGTTCGGGTATATTACCCGCATTTGGATAATTTAGGATATGACTTAAAGGATTTTGAGAGATTTAAATACCCAAATATTGAAGATTTCATGACTCTTTTGGATGCAGCAGCTTGCATGGAATACAAATGGTATCGAGAAGATGCACCTGAATTTATGCGACAAAAGATACTAAAAACTATTTACTCTCTATTCTATCAAAAGTTGCAAGAGTTGAAAAGTGATAAAGCAATATACAAATTTGCAGATTGCTTGAGACCAAGTGATGCAGTTATTTCCTTTAATTGGGATTTGAACCTTGAGAAGGCTCTATTAGATTTTAATAAAAAGTACAGTTATAGGCTGGACGATAACCAAAATGATGCAATCACGTTGCTAAAACCTCATGGTTCAATGAATTGGTTCAAATATGAATCTAATAAAGACATTCAATATCATCCTGATTTGACTGAACCACTTAATGATACTGTTATGGAAAAAAGTGTTTATTTGTTTAAAGAACTGCGAGAGCCTAATACCTTTTTTTATGAACCATTTCCTTACATAGTTCCCCCTACTATGATGAAAAATATAGATACGGATGAACTAAAACAAGTGTGGATTGACTCTGAATCGGCTCTAATTGGTGCAAAAGAGATTAACATATTGGGATATTCCTTACCGGATTATGATACTCATACCAGATATTTGCTTTTAAATGGATTGCGCTTAAATGAACACATATACCCTCGAAATCGAAATAAAAGAAGTGTATTGATTGCAAATCCAGACTGTGAAGTGTGTAACCATTATGAGAAGATTTATGGAAATTTCATTCAATTTGAAAAATTGAACTTTGAGGATTTGAATTTTAGAGAATTATTCATGTGAATGAAATCTGGAATCCAGCAACTCCGAAAAATGCAACATTCCGTATCCTTTGTTGTGTTTTTGAGTATATGCATGCATTAACAATACTTCAAAATCCGTATACTGTATGGGTATTGAATTTTGAAGCAAGCTCCTGATGATACAATTCTATAGAAAATGTTGCATTTCATAGAAACCGCCCTGAAATATGCAATTTCAAGGCGTTTTCATAGACTCTGAACTTATCTGACAGGCTCAATAGCATACAGTCCCTGAACCTTGACCCACTTGAATTTCTGACCCTTTTCGAATCCTTCTGCCTCAACCAAACTTTTTGGAACAGTTACTGTATATTGAGGTGTTCCATTCTTTATTTGCTCTTGTAATTTCACAGACATATTTTTTCACCGGTAATAATACTGGTGAGAATACTAGTATAAAATCATTTTTGCGGGTTAAAACCGCTTTATTTTGGCAAAAGAAGGTCAAATGCAAGTGAATGCAACAGATATGTTTCAAAAACGTACCGATTATGATGTGGTGAATGCGATCACCATTCCTGACGTTCCGCCGATCAGCTGGCCGACAATGACCAGTAAACCGGTAAGAGATGCCAGTAATAAAGTGGTTTTTAGCATATTTCCCATAATTTTCCTCTTAGATATGATGGCATTTCTAAGTACAAATGTGTTGTTTGTTCTTCTATATGAAGATAACCCAACATTCGTATTCTTTTTCCTATGAAAAAGATATGAAAAAATGAACAAAACAGGTTCTTAAGACCGTGCTATCAGAATAATACAGTGTTATTAATACCTAAAATTAAAATGAAATTTGCCGCTTCCGGCAAACAACAGTTAGACTAAATTTACTCATACCAGTGCAGGCTTCTCATCATTTTCATCTGCGAAACTATCTTCAGATCCACTACCATCCATACAGGCCATAGCAGAAGCCGTCACATTGCTGGTACTTTGTCCTTTATCGAGAATGAACTTATCAACAACAGATTTCATGTCATGGGAAAGACATGAAAGCTCATCAGCAGATTTTGCAAGTTCCTGCATAGTCGCATTCTGCTCCTGCACAGATGCTGAAGCTTCTTCTGTGCTGGCTGCAGACTCTTCGGAAATTGCACTGACCTCTTCTATAGACGATGTAATTTCTTCTATGGAAGCTGACTGTTCCTGTGCGGCTGCTGCGATATCCTGGACCATATTTGCAATTGTTCCGCCTGATTCAACTACCTGGTCAATGTCAATTGCAACATTGTTCAGGGCTTCCGCACCGTTTGTAACCTCTTCTGAACCCTGCTGGATTGAGACCACTGCATTATCAGTTCCTTCCTGTATCTCACTGATAAGAGTTGCAATCTGCTTTGCTGCATTTCCTGAATCTTCTGCAAGTTTGCGTACTTCATCAGCCACCACTGCAAATCCCCTTCCGTGTTCCCCTGCCCGGGCTGCTTCAATTGCAGCATTCAAAGCAAGAAGGTTTGTCTGGTCGGCAATATTGGTAATAAGATTAACAATTTCCCCGATCTGCTTGGATTTACCTGCCAGTTCCATGATAACATCAGATGACTCGCCTGAGGTGTGTTTGATGTTCTCCATTTTCTGCAGCAGATCACTGGTTGTAGTCCTGAGATTTTCCATTAATTCATTTGAGCCTTTAGCGCTCTCTGCAGCCTTACTTGAATTGGAAGCAACATCCTGGACTGTCATTGTCATATCTATCATGGCTCTTGAGACTTCTTCGGTCTTTGATGCCTGGCTCTGGGCACCTCTGGCAATCTCAGATACAGTGTCTTCAATCTGGTATGAAGAAGATGTGATCTGTTCTACGGAGGCTGACATTTCCTCGGCTGTAGAAGCCACATTCATGGAACTATTGTGTACAAGTGAAACAACTTCATTCAACGATTTTCTGGCTTTTTCTATGCCGTCTGTCAACTTCCTGACATCGCCTTCAGCAACAAGGGTCAGCGGTTTTGAGAGGTCATTGTTTGAAATTGCCGCAAGAACTTCACTTGACTCTTCAATCAGTCCCTGTAGCTTATCACCAAAGATATTAAGGGCGTCGGCAAAGTCCTTGAAATCACCATTTGCTTCCAGTTCGAATCTGGCACCAAGACTCCCTTTACTGTATTCGTTAACTATACGTATGGCTTCATTCATAGGAGTCGTGAGAGCGTCAATTGCTTCATTAACGGAATCGATTGCATCCTTATATGCCCCACTGTATTCAGAGGAATCAGATCTATAATCAAGGTTACCGCTCTTTGCCTCATTTCCAAGATTGATAAATTCATGGCCTAAGTTTTCAATGTTACTCATCATAGTGATGTAGCATGGAATTAGTTCATCGTTCTCTGAGCGTTTTCCAACTTGCTTGAGTCCTTCAAGATCACTAAGATCACCTATAGCTATCTTCTTGTTGACATCCATGACAGTTGTTATTCTTTCTCTAATACCATTTGTAGCAGCGGCAACTTCTGCATAGATTCCCTGATAATTTCCTTCGACTTTTCTTGTGTGGTCATTGTTAACCATCAATTGAAGGACCTCATTGCTCTCTACAAGTCCGCCAAGTCCGTCAATACATTCGTTGATATTATCTTTCAGATGGTTGAAGTCTCCCGGATATTCGTCTGTTATCTTTTCAGGTATTTCTCCTTTTGATATCTGTTCAACGTAGTCCGCTGTCATGTTCAGTGGGTCAATAACAGCATCAAAGGCATTGTTGACGGTTGTAATAGCTTCATTAAACATTCCTCTGAAATTTGCTGCATTGGCCCTGTAGCTCAGGTTACCATTTTCTGCAGCATGTCCAAGGTCAATGAATTCATCCGTCATTCCCTTTACATTCTCCATCATTGCAACGGTATAAGGGAGAAGTTTATCATTTTCCGAGCGTTTTCCGACTGCTTTGTACTTCTCAAGGTCATTGAAGTTTCCTGCAACCATATATTCAAAAGTACGCTGGATGTTAAGTAATCTGTTTCTCACTTCATTCACAGCATATATGTTGTCTTTGAATACTCCGTTGTATTCTCCAGTTGCTTCACTTTCAAAGTCATTAACTGCAAGCTTAAGAAGAACTCCCGTACCTTCGTTAAGTGGTTCTGCTATTGAATCCAGGAGAGTGTTCTGTGATTCTATAATTCTTTTGAAGTCTCCTTCGTGTCTGGAAGCCTCTGCTCTCAGGTCCATTTTACCTTCAATACCGGCCTGTGCAAGTTTCTCTGAATCCTCAATAAGTGCATTGATGGCGTCCACACAGAGATTCAGGTTGTTCTTGAAATCATTAAAAGTACCTTTGTATTCCTTTTCAATTCTGGGAGGGACATCTCCCATTGATATCCTTTTTACATATTTGGATGCGGCAAGAAGTGGTTCCACAACGGCATCCAGCAGGCTGTTAAAACACCCTGTAATATCCTGTGCATTGCTGCAGGACCTTTCGGTTCCCATACGGGAATCAAGCTGGCCTTCAAGTGCTTTGCTTAATATCTCCTGCATCTCTTTTTTGATTTGTTCCTGTTCGTCTGCGGCAATCTGCCACTGGACAGCTTCGTCAATAAATAAATTTAGTGCCTCTACAGCGGTGTTATCTGCTTCATTGCCTGTTGCAGATATCCTGGCTCCGATATTTCCGTTTTTTATGGAAGCCAGTACATCAGGGATCTCTTTAATCACTTTATTTGTACCAAACATATTTTCACCTTATTACTGGAAAATTGAATGTAATTGTAGGAACTACTGATTGTTTGTGTATATTTTGAGCAGAGTGATGTGTACAACTACTCAAAAATAATTATGCCAAAAAGAGTATATTTCTTTTATTATAAAAAGATATCATGGGAATAAATATAGGCTTCGTTATATTGAAATATGCTGGCATGCATCTATACCGGCTGTTTATAGCCAGATGTTTCTCCTGTACAGATACAGACGTAATCATGTTTTATATCAGGAAATTGGCTAAAATCGTTAATACAAAATATATTTAATGACTTCCAATGGTAAACTATAAATTGTAACAAAGAAAAAAATCAAATCGTTTATAAAAAACAAAAATATGATGGAACATTATCATGTTCTCATTCATATCTCTTCAATTACAATGTCTTCTTCAAGGTCCATTTCACTGAGCATTGCCTCCAGTTCAGCAAGGTCTGCTTCCAGATCCTGCATTTCCGTATCAGTGATTCCTACCATTTCCTCACTGAGTAACTCATCGGCAACACTAATATTTTTCTCAGCAGTCTCACTTAGTTCGCTCTGCTCTTGAGTAGTACTTTCTTTATCGGCACATCCTGAGATGATAAGACTGAAGAGCACAACAGCAATGACAATAAGATTTCCGGTTTTTACCATTTACAACCACCTATCTTCTAACTCCAGTATTCAGCTCTCAGTAACGTTTCCATCGTCGGTGTTGTCTTCGCTGTCCTGTTCATTCTCTTCAGTTTCAGTTTCATCTGAATTGTCATCGCCTTTTTTCTCATCAGACTCTTCTTCATTGTCAACTGAGTCATCATTGTCTTCTTGCCCGTCCTCAGTTTCCGCTTCAAGTTCATCCTTTGAATCTTCATCGTCAGCGTTATCGTCATCTGTGACTCTGTTTGCCCACTCGCCGTCAATTCCGTTTGCAGTGTATGTTCCCTGACCGGCAAGTACTACTGAACCTGTTCCTTCAGCACCAAGGTCTATTCCGGTCCCTTTTACCATTACTGTAAGGCGGCTTCCTTCAATGTGTATATCACCTGAAAGTCCAATGAATACAAATGCGCGGTTGTTGTCAGTGCTGTTACCTGCATCTATGTTGGATTCCTCATATTCTTCCTCATCCACATCGATCACGGCGTCATTTGCAAGGTCTTTGACAATGATATTAACGTCTTCTGCAGTGACATCGATTGTAACATTTCCTGAAATTACAACAGTTCCGTTTCCGTTTGCTTCAAGTGTTCCTTCTCCGCTCAGTGTGACAAGTCCTTCCCTCTGTTGCCTGATCTCACCAAACATGTTGCGCAGGAGTGTGTTTGCTTCAGTTATGTCTTTACCTGCCTCTGTAAAGTACTGGTTTGCTTCCCTGATGTTCTCTGCATCGGTGCCTTCACCGTGCATATAAGTATTCCTTGCATGTTCCCGGTTTTGCTCAGCTGAGGCAAGAAGCTCATTATATTCGGCAAGCATTTCTTCAAGCTCAGTAACATCCTGTCCATTTGCTTCCATTCTGGCAATTTCATTTTCAAGACGGTCTGCCATGTTCCTGGATATCGTTATGACATTGTTGACCTTATTATCAATGACCTTTCCTCTGGAAACCACACGGTCCTTACGTACATCATTCCAGATACTTCTGATCTTCCTTGCGGACTCTGCAAGTTCTTGTCTGTTGCTTGCATTCTCAACGTTTTCTCTTTCTTCTTCAAGCAGATTTATGTAATCTGTATCTTCGTCTTCATCAAGGAATGTAAGTATGTAATCAATAGAACTGATCAGGTATTCTTTTGTTACGTTGATAGCTTCTTCAGTACTGAGGTTAGGATTCTGGGACTTGATGTTAGCAAAGTTGCTCTTAGCTGCGTGATAGTTACCTGCAGCATCACCTAATCTCATATTTGTGTTTCCAGCTCTTGTAGTATTAACAGTTGTATTTACCCTGTCTCTATTTTTGATCTGTGTTCTTACAGTACTTTCTGAGTCATCGTCCGAATCTCCATCATCAGTTCCATCGCTGGTTTTTTTAGCACTGGCACTATTCATATTAGAGTGTTCGTTAGCATCATTTGATCGTCCATTCGCATTATCGGATGCTGCCATTGCACCCATTGGGATGATACTGAATAGCATCATCATTACTGCAAAAATAGTAACTATTCGCATTCCCTTTTTTGTTTTGCTTATCATAAGAGTTCCCTCCAGTTCTCTTGTATTAAATTCAACAATTTTGATGATTATTTTATAAATATGAATTTAGTTTTTTATATATAAATGTCTATGATATGTATACTAAAGTATATGAAAATGGGATAAATCCATTGAAGGATTAATCCCATTTATTTCTCCCTTTCTGCTTTCGTTTTACTTTCGTGTTTATATCATGCTTTATTCTTCAGTGCATGATCCATCTCTGGCGCGGTCCATATCCCCGTTGCCTGCGCCCTGACATTTCCTGCTCCATGAGGTCCTGTTCCATCACAGACTCCATCGTTTGGACAGTTGTCACATATTCCGTCTCCGTCTTCATCTACAAAGTTGTCGCAGATTCCATCACCATTGGCTGTTACTCCATCTGTAGTTTGACCGTATTTGTACATTGGGGCAAACTCTGGTGCTTCGGTGCAATCCTGGTCTCTGTCTCTCTGTTGATCTGCTGCCATAGCAGATACTGCAAACAAGCTGAACAGCATAAGTGCTGCAGCAATCAGTGAAACTTTTCTAATGTTCATTTTATTCTCCCTCTATTATTGTTTCAAATTTTATTTTCTTCTATTTTGACCATTGCAAATGCAGGTTTGACATTGCCATAGTGGTATAATGTATATTTGCGGTTGACATTGTCCTGGTCTTGGTAGTGGTTTTTCAACCTGCACTTGCAAATCCACCATTGGCAGAGTGGGATATAAGCATACTTTACTTCACGAAAACTTTATGCCGGATTCAATACTGAATAAAGGCTAAAAACAGTTTATTTTACTTGATTAAACTTTATGATGCTTTAGATTTACATTAGAAGTAACTATTATATGGGTGTACTATGTAAATATACATTCTGTGTTGGACAAAAATATAACTCTGCTTTGCATGAGTGCTATTCTATTTACATGCCTTAGTTTTCCGGGATTTGCCCAGGAGGCTACAATTCATGGTGCTGTATATGAGTGGGATTCATTTGATCCTCTTGAAGATGTCATTGTGGAAGTTAATTCAACACCTTCCCAGTCAATGCTTGCAAATTACGGTATATATTCCTTCAATCTCGATCCGGGTAACTATCTGGTATCTGCAAGTTATTACAGGAACAATGAATTGGCCGCTTATACTGAAGAAGGGGTCACCATTATGGATGATGGTGATTATGTATTGGATCTGATTCTTTTCCCGGTATATTATGATGATCCATTGCTAAATGAAAGCGATTTTTCAGAACTTGATGATATAGCCAGTTTTTCAGAATCTGATGATGAAGGATCTTCATCTATTCTATCAGAAAGCTTAGTTACAATAGTTGCCATTCTTTTGATACTTCTCCTTGCCGGAGTTATTATTTTTATAAAACAAAAGAAAGAGTTTTCCACATCCGATGATATTCCTTCTGATCATTTGCCAGATACCTTTATGCTCGACGATACTTTATCTGGTCTTCCTGATGATCTGCATGAGGTAATTTCCATCATTGCAAAGAATGGTGGCAGAATTACCCAGAAAGATCTCCGTACCAGGGTAAAGCATTCGGAAGCCAAGGTAAGTCTAATGGTATCTGATCTTGAAAGCCGGGGAATTGTACGCAAATTCAAGAAAGGAAGAGGTAATATTATTATTCTTGATGACCCGGAGTCAGCAGTCAATATTGATTCAGGGGAAGAAGTGACTGATTCATCAAATAGTGGTCAATAAGCCAGACTCTGAGCGATTTCAGGACTGAAGAATTGGGAGTGGTGAAAAACAAAACCACAATGGAAGCATTTCACTAAATATTCTGCCAAACATTAAAAATATGTAGCGAGCACGGGTAAATTTGACCTCCTTTGTTAAGGACTTAAATGTCAAAACCACCCGTTGACGGCGGATATGTATTCGTTGTTATTTATATTTTAGAGAGGTAAAATTTCAATGAAAACATTTCGAAACTTATTTATTAACCCACCATCAATTATATAATTGGTCCTATATTATTAATTTGTTACCCTCGTGCTATAAAATCTATATTTTTGTAGAATAATCTTTTTTTGTTGCCTGGTTTCAGCAGATGTCTTACCTGTTTTTATTAAAAATATTTAAAAATCGTGTAATATCCCTTCATATTTGATTAACCATGGGAAAATACAAAATGGACAGGCTTTAAACCACATCGCTGATGGTGGAAAATATTTATTGTTATTTTTAAAATATAGAGAGGTAAAAATATCAATGAAAATATTTTTTATTGGGTTAGTTATTCCACCATCATTATATTACAAATATAAGATTATACTATTAATCTTTTGCTATATACTGTTGGTTTTCTTTATAAACTGTACATTTATTAAAAGTATATACTGATAGTTCAGACAAACTTAGAACTCTCCCGGTTATCTATGATTATCTGCCAGGCTCCGGTACATAGTACCCTTAAACTTTAACTTTCCTTTCAGTTTTCAATACCCACAATTGTAAGGAACGGTAAATCTGTACTATCCGTTGTGCTCTTTCAATACGATTTTTCAGCAGTTCTGCATAGTAATTTCAAAAGTAATGTTTTAATATCATTTATACCTATCTACGACCGGAATAACTAAAAAATGAATCTTACATTATATATGAGAAATGATTATATGTGGTAAGATATTGTGTTTAACGAGTATGAATGAAGACATTCAGAAATAATTCTGTTTGCACATCTATTAGATTTATGAGGGTACACATGCGAGTTTCCATGGACATTGAGTTAAAAGATATCCCGGGGCAGCTGCTTCTTGCTTTAAGACCGGTTTCCGAGCTTAAAGGTAATTTGATTTCGGTGGTTCACCACCATGAAAAGAGAACTCCTCGCGGAACCATTCCGGTTCAGTTGGTTTTTGAGATAAAACCGGACAAGCTTAATGATATTGTTTCAAGCCTTGAAGGAAGTGGTATCGGTATTGCACGAATTGATGAGAAAAGATTTTTCGAACATGGTGCAGTAATTCTTATAGGTCACATAGTCCACACAGACATACAGGACACTATAGATCGCATTGATAAAACCGGTTATGCAGAAGTTGTGGATCTGAACCTGTCAATGCCAAAAATAAACATGGCATCATCAGCATCATTAAAGATAGATGCAGTAAGCAAAGAGCACATGGAATCGGCCATTTCTCTGTTAAAAGAGATAGCAAAGAAAAAGGACCTGCTGGTAATTGAACCTATAAAAAGTCTGGGGGTAGCCTGATGAAAACGATTCGTGTATCTATTATTGGTTTTGGTGCTGTAGGTCAGGGTGTTGCCAGGGTGCTTATTGGCAAAAAGGAATATCTTCAAGATCTGGGACTTGATTTCAAGGTAGTTGCAGTTGCTGATTCAAGAACAGCGGCAATCGATGAGAATGGTGTTGACCTTGGTGCAGTGCTTGCCAGAAAACGAAATGAATGTGTAGTAGGTTCTGAAAAACTTACCGGCCTTGAAATTATTGAAACAATTGACCATGACCTTGTGGTTGAAACAACTCCTACTAATATAGTAACAGGTGGCGTTGGTCTTCAGAACATGTTTATGGCTTTTGATCATGGAAGAGATCTTGTCACCTCAAACAAAGGTCCCCTTACAATGAAGTATGGTGAACTTATTGAAGCTGCCAGCAAAGGTGGTTCAAGCTTCAGGTTCGAGGCAACAGTTGGTGGCGCAATGCCGGTTCTTAACCTTGCAAACGATGTGCTCGCAGGTAATACTATCACCAATGTTGAAGGAATTTTTAACGGGACCTGTAATTATATTCTTACCCGCATGATGGAGGAGCATGCTCCTTATGAACAGATGCTTGCAGAGGCTCAGGAACTAGGATATGCGGAAACAGATCCGACTTATGATGTTGAAGGAATTGATACTGCATGTAAGCTTGTCATCCTTGCAAACTGTGTGTTCGGTATGAATGCAACTCATGAGGATGTTACTGTGACCGGAATTACCAAAATAACCCCTGAAGCATTGCTTCTGGCCCAGAATGAAGGTTATGTTATCAAACTTATCGGGGAGGTCAACGACAGCAGGATCAATGTTGCACCAAAACTTGTGCCAATAGATCATCCGCTTGCTGTTGGTGGATCCTTAAACGTGGCTTCGGTCCAGACTGATCTTTCAGGTCCTATCACTGTAACAGGACGCGGCGCGGGTTCCATTGAGACAGCAAGCGCAATCCTCAGTGATATGATATCCATTTACAGGGACTAATATCCAGGCATCCTCGATATTTGGGGCATATTATGACAAGTTTCAAAGAATTTGCCAATGCATGTAAAGTTATCGAAGGAACTCCCGGTTCCCTTGATATGGCTTCTCTCGTTGCGGAATTACTTGGAAAAGTAACTCCTGAAGAACTTCCTGTTGTAACTCATTTTGTAATGGGTGAGATATTCCCTGCATGGAGCAGCGAAGAGATAGGTGTCGGTGCAGGTATTCTTTACAGTGCCCTTGCAAAATCAGCAGGACTTTCGCTTGCTGATATTAAGGAACTGGTAAGGGAAACCGGTGACATCGGTGAAACTGCAGTTAAAGCACTTAAAAAGGTATCAACAGGTCAGGCTACTTTTTCCTCTTTTATGGAGGAAGAATCCGATCTTTCTATTCTTGAGGTTTACGGGAGATTCCAGGACATATCCAGAGTCACTGGCAAAGGTTCCCAGACATCTAAGATAAAGAATCTCCAGTATCTTTTCAATTCCGCCTCTCCAGAGGAAGTGGGTTACATAGCACGTATTGTTGTGGAGGAGCTGAGGATTGGAGTTGGTGAGGGAATTGTACGTGATGCAATCTCAAAGGCTTTTGATGTGCCTTCGGAAGAGATTGAAAGGGCTTTCATGCTCACAAACGACCTTGGGCTTGTGGCAGTAACTGCAAGGGAGGGTGGAAGCGAGGCCGTCCGGTCCCTTGGACTCGAACTTAATCGTCCTATTCGCATGATGCTGGCCCAGATCACTCCTGATTTTGATGTAGCACTTTCTGATCTTGGAACTGCTGCAGTTGAGTGGAAATTTGATGGTGCCAGGGTCCAGATACATAAAGAAGGTGACAGTATCACATTATTCTCCCGCAGGCTTGAGAATATAACTGACTCTCTACCTGACATAGTGGAAGCTATCAGGGAAAACATCGGTGCACAGTCTGCCATACTTGACGGTGAGGCAGTTGCAATTGATGAGAATGGCAGGCCAAGAGCTTTTCAGGATATACTGAAGCGTTTCAGGAGAAAGCATGACATCCAGTCTACAGCACGTGAAATTCCACTAATACTGAATCTTTTTGATATCATGTACCTGAACGGTGAGGAATTACTTGACCTTCCTCTTGTCCAGAGACGGGCAAAACTTGAGGCATGTGTCCGAACAGGAGACAAAATAAGGGTTGATACCCAGTATATCACAGATGACCTTGACACAATCATGGACGTATACAATGAAGCTCTTAAAGCCGGACATGAAGGCGTGATGATCAAGAACCCGGAGTCATCATATTCTCCCGGAAAGCGGGGTAAGAACTGGCTAAAGAAGAAGCCGGTAATGGAGACATTGGACCTTGTGGTCATCGGAGCAGAATGGGGATATGGAAGACGTACAAGTTTCCTCGGTTCCTATGCACTTGCATGCCACGATCCCGATACAGGTCGCTTCCTGCCGGTGGGCCGCGTAGCAACAGGTTTTTCCGATGAGCAACTTGCTGAGCTGACCGAACTCTTCTCCGACCTTATTGTGACTGAATCCGGTACAGAAGTTGAGATTAAGCCGGAGGTAATATTTGAGGTTGCTTTTGAAGAAATACAGAAAAGTGTCAATTACGATTCAGGTTATGCACTTCGTTTCCCAAGACTTGTCAATATACGGTCTGATAAATCCATTGAAGATGTGGAAACAATAGGTCGCCTTGAAGAAATGTATTTCGTCCAGCGTGAAAGGAACTGAATGTCAGTTCACGATTTTTCCTTTTTCATTTAATCGGCTCTGCAGAATTCTTGCCATCTAAACATTAAGAAAGTTTGTAAACTGATTTATGGTAGGTCATGAGTAACTTGAGTGATCCCGAAGGGTCCGGTGAAGCCGGCGTTTTCCCATGGGATGAAGAAAAATAATCTTCAAATCCCTTGTACTTTCTTCTCAGGAGTTATGTGGAATTCTCCGTATAAATGCAATAGTCTTTGTAATAATCTTCAGTGCAGCAACGTTGGAATGTGCCGCCTTCGGCGGATACTTACTTTGTTTTCAGATTGCGGGTTGTTTTTGTGGAATGATAAAAAATGTTTTTGTCACTTAGATAAACAGGAATTTTACAAGGCCATTTAATCAAAAGTGTTATTAGGCAATAGCAATTCTTTTCAAATATGAGAATCAGAAGCCTTGCATTCTTTATTTTACTTATATCACTTGTCAGTCTGCCATTTTCAGGTTGTGTTGATGAAAAGGCAACAAATAATGTTTCCTCTGCAAATGTTCCAGAACAGGAAACAGTGGATGCTGATACGATAATATATATTGAAGAATATGCTTTCCATCCGGACTACGCAACAATCTCTTCAGGCGACACTGTCATGTGGGTAAACAATGACTCAGTGGCATTTATAATAAAAAGCACCCTGGCTGACGGAGGAAGTTTCCAGTCGCCTACACTCAGGAAGGATGATACTTTCACATATACGTTTGAAAAGAAAGGTACATACAAATATGAACTTGTCACTCATCCCTGGACAGATGGCGGTTTCATAGTTGTGGAATGATCAAGCTAATTCGGGTTATGTAGAATTCCTGCAATTGAAACATTATGAAAGTTTGTAAACTTATTTATCGTAGGTCATGAATAACCCGAGCAGACCTGAAGGGTCCGGAGGAGCCGGCGTTTTCCCACACTAAGAAACAAAATAATACGCAAATACCTTGTACTTTCTTCCCTGGACTTCCGTAGAATTCTTATACATTCGTCTTTGTAATGATCTTTTGTGCAGCAGTATAGGAATGTGCCGCCTTCGGCGGATAGCTACTTTGTTTTTAGATTGCAGGCTGCTTTGTGGGCATGAGAATGAGCAATTTTGTGTCAACCAGACAGACAGTAAAATAGGATTTCTACTGAGCCAGTAATTCGATACCTATATAATATCTTTATGGCCATTAATTCCAACTATTGTAATTGGCGTGGCCATTTCCATTCTATTTTTGTCAAGAATATATTTTTATTTTTATTTTTATTTTTATTTTCTCTGGCAGGGCATAACCTTTATTTATCATTGTAAATTTATTTTCTACAAAATCTATATACTCTATATAATTCACAAGTCTCAAAAGGATAGAATGGAAAAATGGCAGATATCCGTTTTATATTAATATTGTTTCCCGTTGTATTGCTTATGAATATAGTAGCTTATTATGTTCTTGTGCCGCATGGTTACAGGAAGCTGCAAAATTCATCCGCTGAAAGAAGTATGGATATGCACTCTTTTACCAGAGAAGTGTTACCTTACATCGGACTTGTTTCATTCGTTTATCTTTTAGTTAAGTCACAGGGGATCGTTGTCAATAAGCTAGTAAATGTAATGGGCATTTCTCTTGATTACGACCTTGCAAGATACATATTTCTCATTGAAGGCAGCAAGGTTAGTATGTTTCAGGCTTTCACAAATCCTGCACTGACATACGTTAGTTCGTTCATCTACATTTTCGGATTTTCTTTCCTGCTGACATTCACATTCATATTCTTTTTGATGACAAACCAGTTGAAAACTTTAAAAGAATACACCGTTGCATTATCTTTCATATACATGGTGGCTTTCCCATTCTACATATTCACGCCTGTGGAGGTTACAGGTCATACTCTTCCAGGCGTAATGCCATTGCTTTACAATCTCAGTCCGTTGATAACCAATGGTATGAGAGCTGTTGACCCATTCTTTGATAACTGCTTCCCAAGTCTGCATGCGGCTCTTTCCATTCTTGCAATGCTATTCATAATTTTCAGAACAGATCTCAGGGGCCTGAAAATTCTTGCAGTTTTCATAACACTTGCTATCCAGTTTACAATATTTTATCTTGGTATCCACTGGATAACTGATTTCATTGCAGGAATCATACTGGCACTATTGAGCTATTATCTTGCCACAAAGTATTATTCCCTGGTAATTAATAAGTTTTATCAGGTAGCCGAATCATCTGATGAATTCTGAATTTGATTCGGTACTTTATACTTTTATGGACAGTCAGGTATCACATGAGCTACTCAAAATCTCAAAAATCCCCTAATATCCATGATAAGCTGAATCCTGCACTGTATGTGCTTTCCCTTTCTAAATTGTTTAAGGATATGGGAACCGGAATGCTGGCATTCCTGCTTCCACTTTACATCGTAGGTATGGACAGTAATATCTTTTCAGGTACTCCTATTGTTTTCAGGGCAGGACTCATAGCAACTGTCTTTGGACTGTCAAATGCCCTGTCACAGCCCTTTCTTGGCCGCTTATCCGATAGTCTGGACAGAAGAAAACCTTTTGTGGTACTGGGAATGGCAGGCTTTACTCTGATATCCTTTATCTATGCAAATACCAGCAATTTTGATTACATGATATTGCTAAGGGTAGTTCAGGGAATTACTGTCGGCGCTACTGTCCCTGCTATTGTTGCTATGGTTACTCATCTTTCATCGAAAAGTACAAGAGGAACTGCAATAGGTATCTATTCTACAATCCGGGGCTTTGGGTTTGGTACCGGATCAATCGCTGGTGGTGTAATAGCCAGCTATTTTGGTTATGTAACTGCATTTTATGTGTGTGCACTACTTGGACTTGCAAGTTTTATACTGATATCCTTTTTTGTATCTGAAACGCAGAACGTACAGTCCCCATCGTCGTCATCAAAAGGGCCTGCAAAAGGTTTCCAGTTCACTATTCTTTCCATTGCAATGTTCATGATGATGGCAGGTATAATGGTAATATTCGCCTTCCTGCCGGAATATGAATCAAGACTCGGGACAGGTGAAGTGGCTCTTAGCATAGCCGTTTCTGCCTATGTGATAGTACGAGTGCTGTTCCAGGCTCCTATGGGAATATTGTCTGACAGGCTTGGGAGAAAGAAGATAATTGCAATGGGGTTATTGCTGAATATTCCCATCGTAATTGGCCTCGGTTATGTTGAGAACGTAACTCAGCTAATTATTCTGCGTGCGGTACAAGGAATATCCATGGCTGCTGTGGAAACACCTGTAATGGCTCTGGCTGTGGATCTTGCAGGAATTTCAGTGAGTTCAAAAGTAAGTTCAATAACAGCCTCACAAGCAGCAGGAATGGCACTTGGTCCTATTATGGGAGGCTTCCTGGCCGGATACATTTCCTTTGAGTTACCATTCTATCTTTGCGCCTTAATGTTGGTGTTCTCATTCTTACTTGTAATTATGGGTATAAAGGAACCGACAGACCCGGAGGTCAGTACAGCAGGTTCAATTTCGGTAAAACTGTAAAAGTTAACTGTAGGAAATATCATAACAGCGGAAAGACCGTTCAATTTCTTTCCTCTCGGTAATGTCATAAAAAATGATAACAGCGCCAATAATCTCATTTTTCTTATTGGTGACCGGTGATCCTATGATATCGAGGGGTATGTATGTTTCGTCCTTTGAAATGAGTATGGTGTTATCCTCCAGTCCGAAAAAAGCACCTTCTCTGAAAACCTTCCTGATTGGATCTTCCGCATCTTTTTTTCCTTCACAGACAATCCTGAACACCTCATTGATCCTGGATCCAAGTGCTTCTTTTCTTGTATATCCAGTGAGGGCTTCTGCGAGCGGATTCATATATTTGATAGTCCCATTCATATCGGTGGATATGACTGCATCGCCTATGTTGTCAAGAAGGGAATTAATACAATTCTCATGATTGAACTCTTTTTCTTTTTCTTTTTCCTGTTTGTAAAGGGCAATCTCTATATTCGTACGGAGTTCCCTTTCATCAAAGGGTTTGAGTATATGTCCGAACGGCTCTGTCAGCTTCGCTCTCTGAAGTGTTTTTTCATCAGAATAAGCTGTAAGGTAAATTATAGGTATGCCATAATTATCACGTATGGTTTTTGCCGCTTCAATTCCGTCTATTTTGCCTTTAAGGACAATATCCATCAAAATAAGGTCAGGACGACACTGGTCAATGAAGCTGATGGCATCTTCACCGCTGTCTGCCATACAGGGCACAGAGTATCCGAAATGTTCCAGACTATCTTTAATATCCAGAGCTACTATTTTTTCATCTTCGACTATCATTATCTTTTCATTAGTCATCAGTAGTCCCTTCTTTTATAGGATAGTCCTTTGAATTTGATTCTGAATTCCGTACCGCTGTCCCTTATTAATTCTATACTGCCTTCTATCTGTTCAACTAGTGAAACGACAAGCTGCATTCCCAATGAGTCAGTGTTCCTGAAATCCAGATCTTCCGGGAATCCGATACCATTGTCCCTGATTGTTAATGCGTACTGACCATCGACATCCGGAACTATCTCGACGAATATTTCCCCCTTATGGTCTTTAAAGGCATGTTTCAGGGAATTTGAAACAATCTCATTGATGATAAGCCCAAGAGGTATGGCCGTATCAATGTCCTGTGTTATGTTTTTAATGCTTATATCAATTTTGATTTTTTCCGGGTCGCAGCCATATGTATTTAGAAGATATTTTGCAAGTGTCTCTATATATGATAAAAGTTGAATATTCTCCAGATCGTGCGACTGGTATAACTTTTCATGTGCAATAGCCATTGATTTTGCTCGATTCTGACTTTTTCTGAATGCTTCGATAGTTTCTTTATCTGTGAATTTTCTGGACTGAAGTCGCAGCATGCTCGATATTATCTGAAGGTTGTTCTTTACACGGTGATGTATTTCTTTAATAAGTACATCCTTCCTGCGCATTTCTTCTGCCTGTTTAATTTCGGTAATGTCCTTGACCACTGCAAGAACTTCATCATCACCAATGACAACGAAGCGGACCTCAAAGTCCCTCATCTCCCTTTTTACAGGCATCGTATAATTCATTGTATGCGTTTTGTTTGTCCGGAGTGCTTCTTCTATAATATCAAGTTCGATTTCTGCGATATGTGAAGGAAGCACATCCTCAAGTGTGATATTAAGATCAGTTTCAGGTGATTCATATATGCAGCTGTCTGTGGAAAGTTTATAATTGCATATAGTCCCGTCTTTTTTCACCTGGAACATCATATCAGGCATGGCCTGCAAAATAGCATTTATTGTGGCATCCCTTTTTGTAACAAGTCTCTGTGATTTTTCAAGTGATTCAAGCATTCTGTTAATAGATACACTGAGACTTGCAACTTCATCTGTTCCTTCGTCTGAGACTCTTTTTGTGAAATCTCCTTTTTCACCAATATCCCTTACTTCGTTCCGGAGCTTTTTGAGACGGGAAATATGGGACCTTTCCAGCAGTATGATCACCATTGCTCCAAAAACAGTTCCTGTGACCATAAGAATCACCAGGAAATAGTTGATGGTGTTTTCTCCCTGCTGGTGGATATTTCTAAGCATGCCAACTTCAAGGGAAAATGCATTATCTCCGTAAATGTCGCTGAAATTCACATAAGAGTATATCCGGGCATTGTCTGTGACGGTGACTATGCTGTTGTCCAGCGTATCGGTATTCAGGGGTGAATTATCTACTGCATGGCCTGTGTTTTTTATATTTTCTAAACTCACAATAAGATTTGTAGTTTTATGCAGTCTTAAGATCTCTTCCGAATCAATAATTCTTCCCATTAGTACGGTTCCGGCTATTGGTCCGCTGAGATCACTTTTCACTATAGGTTGCGCAGTTATTATTAGAGGTTTTTTGTCAAAGACAAGAAAACCTGTTTTTCTGCTTTTATAGTTATCATGTTCCAGAAGGTATGTGTTATTTTCCAGGTGTTTTTCCAGTTCGTCTGTGGTGGCAGAATTATTATCAATTGTTTTTTCAAACACCAATGTTTCATTTTTATTGTAAAAAAGCATGAAATCCAGTCTTTGGTTGCAAAAGGTTTCATCCATCAGGTATTTTTCAGCATAATTACTACTGTTACCATGAATGAAATCGTATGTTTCGTCCCATACAGACCAGTCTGCGGATTTCTTTTCAAGATCCTGAACGTCAGTATATACAATATTTTTGATGCAAACAGCATTCTCAATGGCGTCCTGTCCTTCCAGTCTGTCAAAGCTGTCAATAACGATGGAATGTAAACTCAGGTAAATTATCAGTATAAGGCCAATGAGAGTTGCACCTATGATGCCAAGTGTCTTCTTTTGTAACGTTGCCATTAATTCGCCTTTATCTGCCGGATACTGTACATCCTGCTTTACTTATGTTTCTTCATGTTATATTGTGTTATATAACTGCCTTATAATTTATATGCCTATATAATGTTTCTGGAAATTGTGCATATATGCACGAGATTGTCGAGTTAACAGGCTAATGCATGCTCATATCAATCGGCAATTGTCGTAATAATGCACAATTAGACCGCAAAATACAGAAATATGTGGGATAAAATGACAGATCGCTTGCAAAAATACTATGTTCCCGCAAGCATCCTATATATCGAAGAAATCTCATGTTGAAATTATTAACCAACAACACTCATGTCTGATACTCTTACAGACGGAGTGATAGTTCCACC
The DNA here is from genome assembly GCF_963665675.1 of uncultured Methanolobus sp. Lineage (NCBI taxonomy): Archaea > Methanobacteriati > Methanobacteriota > Methanomicrobia > Methanosarcinales > Methanosarcinaceae > Methanolobus > uncultured Methanolobus sp. Next base: position 2,629,808 of record NZ_OY762426.1, read on the forward strand.
GACTTTGCGAACATCGTTTCCGGCTCCATTAATATTTTTCAGCATATCAAATATGTTGCCTGATATCATGAGTGACTTAATTGGCTTGTCCAGTTTTCCATCTTTAATGGTGAATGCATTACGTGCTTCAACTGAGAAATCACCTGAAATAGCATTTGCAGTGTGAGCACCAATGACTGTGTTCACATAAACACCACTATCAGTATCAGCAATTATGTCGCAACTTGGGAAATCGATGATGAAATTCCTGGAACCTACAGAGGGTGTTGAAAGATATGAATTGCGTGATGCATTACCTGTGCTTTCCACATCGTCTTTTCCTGCAGTGTATGTATCATATAGATATGATCTGAATATTCCGTCCTCGATCACTGTTGTCTTGCATGATGCTACTCCTTCATCATCGGCAATTCCTGTTTCAATACCGCCTTCAAGCAGTCCGTCATCGTATATTGAGAGTTTCTCGTTTGCGATTATTTCATCTTTCCTGCCAATGAGGTTAGAACGGCCTTTCTGTACATTGTCAGCGTCAATGGATGGGATAAATGCGTTTTCGATAAGGTCTGAGAATGCAAACGGATGTATCACAACTTCAGTCTTGTGCGGTTCAATGGAAATTGTATCTTGTGAATTCTTTGCAAGTTCTGCAGCATTCTTTCCGATTGTTGTAAAATCAATATCATTCTTACGTGATATTGCAAAGTCGTATGCAGTAGAAGTTTCACCTGTATTTGTAATCACATCAACAAATCCTGATATTCCTGTACCTTCTTCTGAAACCTCAACACCGTTTGTGTTGAGTATGAGTCTCTCACCATGGCTTCGGCTGAAACTGCCGGATGTAACTATAATTCCCGGTGTTTCTCTTGCGGAGTCCATCATTTCCATTGTATGGCCAATACATTCATCGAGTTCCATATTCTGGATATCCCTATCAAGAATACCTGAAACCGTCGGATATTTCTGGTTGGAAGGAAGTTCTTTCCAGTCAGGGTCAGCATCCTGTGTCTTTGCAGAACTTACTGCATTCTTAGCAGCTTCATCGATGTAACTCATAATATTGGTACTGGAAAATCCCACAGCACCATCAATAATAGCACGAATGCCGATTCCTGTTGTGATATTTTCCTTAGCACCTTCGATCATATCCTTCTGGATATTGACAGATGTTTTCTGGCTTTTTACAATATAAATTTCAGCTTCCTTTGCGCCGTATTTTGTGGCTGCCTTCAGGGCTTTTTCAGCAAGGTCGTACATTTTATGCACCTCCAACCATTGCTTCGGATATCATCAGGTGCGGAGAACCATCGGTAACAGGCACAAGCTGACCACCTTTTCCACATCTTCCGGAGTTCATTTTCAAGTCGTTACCAACCATTTTGACATTATTGAGAATCTCAAGGATCTTTCCGGAAAGTGAAACATCCCTGAGAAGTGTCGTGAGCTTTCCATCTTCAATAAGGTATCCTTTTTCAGCATTGAACTGGAACACACCTTCTCCTGTGTTAACCTGTCCGCCTCTGGAACCGATTAGATACATTCCATTTCCGATTTCCTCAAGCATTTCCTCGAATTTTGAACTGCCGTTGTCGATGTATGTGTTACTCATACGGACTATTGGTTTGGAATGTCCCTGAGCACGGCAGTGTCCGGGAGTTCCTCCCAGCTTTGCTGCGGTTTCTCTGGAATGGAGGTAGGACTTAAGAATACCATCCTCTATGACAGTTGTTTTTTCTGTCTGTGAACCTTCATCATCAAATGGGAAATATCCGTATTCATGCATGGTAGGATCATCAACTATTGTGACAAGAGGGGATGCAATTGATTGACCTATGCGGTCCTCAAGAACCGAGCTTCCTTCAAGTACAAGGTCTGCTTCGGATGCATGTCCAACTGCTTCATGTGCGAACACTCCTGCAAGTTCCGGATCAAGTATCACAGGCATATTTCCACCTTTGGCAGGTTTTGCATCAAGGAGTTGTAATGCGTTGTTTGCAGCTTCTTCTGCAAGTTCTGCAGCATTATATTTGTCAAATATCTCATAGCCTGTAACACCAAAACGGCTTTCTCTTCCTGCCTGATACATTCCATCTCTTGAAGCTACAGCACTGATGGCAAATCCGGTACGTACAATGTCATATTCGCCTTCCACACCTGTGGAATCTGTGTATCTCACTTTATATGATGATTCACTGTACGCTGCACTGGTACTGCTTATTCCTTCCTTTTTAGCGTGTTTGCCGAATTCCTCCAGGTTGTTTACTTTTTCTTCAAGAGAAATATCAAGTGGATTTTTCTTCACTTTTGGGACATTTGAAACCACTGGATTTGCTATATCCTGCATCTTTACCTTTTCTTTGGGTGACTTGTCATCCATGCTAACTGCAAGTTCTGATGCTGCACGTATTGCTTTTTCAATATCGAAATCCCCGTCTGCGGATGTGAATCCCCAGGAACCTCCTTTCAAGGCTCTAACGGCTGCTCCTTTAGTAAAATTGACAGATATCTGTTCTATTTTGTCATTATCAAGGACAATAGACGTTGTAGTCCCCTCAATTATTCTCGTATCAAAAAAGTCTACACTATGCATTATTAACTCCTCACATTATAAACGAAATAAAAATTTAAATAAATAAGTAACAGCCCCTGTTCACACAGGGACAACTTCAGGCATTTCCGTGCCGGTCTTAAGGCTGCTGAGACTCCTGAGTTTCTCAAGAATACTGTTCTTTTCAGGACCTACAAGACTGTGCTCGATAACTTCAATAATATTGGTTACCGGAACTATTTCGATCTTGTCCTTATATGCCTCCTCGATAAGCACATCATCCTCATTGGATTTTGGAATAATTACTTTCTTTATACCTGCTCTGGCTGCAGCTTCTATCTTATAGGTTGCACCACCGATAGGAAGTACGTCTCCTCTGACAGATAGTGAACCTGTCATAGCCACAGACTGATCAATTGGTATATTTTCAAGGGCTGATATCACCGCAGTAGCAATGGATATGGATGCACTGTCTCCTTCCACTCCTTCATAAGTTCCGATGAACTGGATGTGGATATCATGTGTGCTTATATCTTTGCCTGTTATATTCTTGATTACAGCGGAAACGTTCTGTACTGCTTCCTTTGCAATATCCTTGAGCATTCCGGTTGCAATTACCTTACCTTCTGAGTTAGAGAGTGATGGAGCCACTCCTGCCATAATTGGCAGAACAATTCCTGAATCTCCTCCCATGACTGCAAGACCATTTACTCTTCCTACTGCACTTCCCATTTTCTTGAAAAGCTGGTAGTCGTTCTTGCGTTCAAGGTAATTATCAGCAAGTTGCTGTTCAATTGATCTTGCCATCTTCTTTGCAGCGAGTACATGCTTTGCAGTAGCAAAGGGTGCATCTTCTGATTGGGCAATGTCACCTGCAACTCTTACAAGACCTCCAAGGTCACGGAGTTTCAGTGTGAGATGTCCCTTTCTGCCTGCCCTTCTCTGAGCTTCACGGATAACTTCATCAACAGCAGTCTGGTCAAATGGTGGTATATGGCCGTCTCTCATGACTTCCTGTGCCACGAACCTGACAAGGGTCTTGCGGTTTTCAGGATTGTCTTCCATGGATTCTCTCATGAAAAGCTCGTATCCGTATCCCTTTATACGTGATCTGAGTGCCGGATGCATCTTTTCCATTGCGTCAAGGTTACCTGCTGCCACCATGATAAAGTCACATGGTACAGGTTCTGTCTTGACAAGGGCACCTGAACTCCTTTCGGACTGTCCTGTAATAGGGTACTCATTTTCCTGAAGGGCTGTAAGCAGGCTCTGCTGTGATTCAAGGCTGAGGGTATTGATCTCATCAATGAACAGTACACCCTTGTGTGATTTATGAATGTCACCGCTCTCGACCCTGTCATGGGCAGGTGTTTCAAGACCGCCTGACTGGAATGGGTCGTGCCTGACATCACCAAGAAGTGCACCTGCGTGTGTTCCTGTTGCATCAAGGAATGGTGCGTGCTCCTTCTGGTAGTTTGAAACAATGAGCTTTGGGATCATCATTTCTTCTTTTGGCATGAACTGGCGTGTGAGGAGCAATATCATTATCGCTGCAATGATACCCCACAGGAGCTGGCCGACGTAGAACGAGTAGATTATGATACCGAATACCAGTATCATCATCAGCATATTACGTGACTGGGCCTTTTTCTGTGCTTCCAGCTTGTGTGCCATTACGATCTCCCTGCCTTTCCCGGCTGGAACAGAACGTATTTTCGGATTATTGTTATCTTCAGGATTTGGGTATGCGAGTATATCCTGTAGTTCTTCTTTTGGAAGTAACTCAGCCATTGCCTTTGAAAGCAGGGATTTTCCCGTACCCGGGCTTCCTATCATCATGACATGCCTTCGCTGGCTTGCTGCTTTTTTTACCACCTCCACCGCATGTTCCTGACCGATTATCTGGTCAATTAAGAGTTCCGGAACATCTATGGAGTCTGTGGTTTCGAAATTGTCTTCGTACAGCTCAATCTCTTCACTAGAATCAGTAGTCTCTTTTTCCATAGTCTTCTCGCAAGTTTTGTGGTTTGTTCACAGTTGTACGTACAAAATATATACTTGACGGTTTTTATAATTATGCAAGTCAAATTTATTATATTTAATTTGTGAGTAAAGTTAATATGATTATAGTGGCATCAGAATATAAGAAATTATGCCTTCCTTCGTTGCTCCGGACCTGATATTATGAAGCTTACAGCATTTCTGGTTATAGTACTTGTCATGTCCTTATTTTGGTTTTCAGCCAGTAATGACCTGATATCCAATGGTGAGGAGTACATTCATTTCACGCAGTTCACAATGAGGTTTCAAGGCACTGATGTGGTAATAACCGTTTCCTATGATATGGATATGTTCTCAAGTATGTACATATCCCTTCTGGGCACACACAATCTGGAACCGGCAATTGACAATTTATTTTCTGATTTCAGCGGTTTTGAAGTGATTGAGATCGGTCGGAACAATGCTGTAATATTTGTAAAGGATGTTTCACGTCAGAATGATGAATTCTACCTTTACGATTCGCATGTCCTGAATGGAACAGTGGATGTTTTAACCATGGTTTTTCCTGATGGATCCACGAAAAGTTTTATAGATGCCAGTTCCACTGAAGCTATATTCTACAATGTCACAACATAGTCACCCTATTACTTACTATCATTCACATGGGCATGCCGCATGTATTTATTTAAGTGATAGTCAGGCTGTGCAATTCTCTCTGTATAACTTTTGCATTATTATTTCGGATGGCATCGATTATTTGCAATATGCTTTTCCCCTGAACGCAGTTTTGAATCATATTGAACTTTTTGTTTTAGATTTTTACAAGTGAGATTGCATATGTGAATTATTGCTGGTACATGTCGTGGAGGCTGTTCTTTATATGCAGGTCTGGCATTAAGCACGTCTACCCAAAAGATTTATTATCTATTATGCATTATGTGGGGTGCTGATAAGCGCCATGGCATGCGGTAATAGCACTAAAGTGTCATTAAGCGTCCGGTGTTTACAGATATTTGCAAACTGCATAATGGGCTCGTGGTCTAGCTGGTTATGACGTCGCCTTGACATGGCGGAGGTCCGGAGTTCGACTCTCCGCGGGCCCACCATTAACAGTTTTGCAATAGTTAAGTTTAAATCTAAAAGCAACATTTAGGTGCTTCGGGTCATTATGCCCAGGTAGCTCAGTTTGGGAGAGCGCTGCCCTGAAGAGGCAGTTGTCCCCGGTTCGAGTCCGGGTCTGGGCACCTAAGCAAAGCACACCAGTAGTGTAGTGGTTATCACCGGGCGTTGCCAACGCTCGAACCCGGGTTCGAATCCCGGCTGGTGTACTGTCCTATTTTTTATATACTCAATTGAGAGTTTTTCTTCTTACTCATTAAGTTCACTAAAAGCTTTAGACATTTCTCACAACACTGTGGTATTTGTGTCATCTCTATATAGCAAAAATAGAAATTATTTTTTTATATCTGATCTACATTCAAATGCTTACGAGATGGCGTAATGTATAGTCCCATTTTAATGTCAGTAGTTTGCTAATTTTCCACTCGGTCACAAAGTAGTGCCTTTCGATAGCTTTATATGCGGCGAGAACGCCGCCATATGTCGTTTCTAAAATTCAATTCCAGCACCCCTTCTAAAGTCGAGTTAAGACCAAAACAATGTATCAATGCTGTTCTAAAACCTCTTACTGATAATATCGCCATTAATATCAATGGTTCTCTTACCTGTAAAGACCTATTTTATGCTGCTATATGTATGGCAGTAGAAAAAAGTTCAGTTCATTCCATGTCGAAACACTATCAAGACGTTCCTTGTGAAACATCTACAAGATATCATCTCAATAAATTGGATCTTGAAGAACTAATCCGGTTAAATGCAAAGATTCTACTTCAAGGTCCTATTAGTACTCTAAAAACTGAGAAAAAGTATGAGTTTGCTATTGACTTTACAAATGACCCTTACTATGGAGAAACTGATTCATCCAATGAAAACTACGTCATACGTGGACAGGCAAAAAAATCTACAAACTCTTTCTATTCATATATTTCATTGTCCATCATAAACAAGAATGAGAGGTTCACTATATCCGTTCTTCCAGTAGAAAGAAGTGAAACAAAGATCAATTACCTCGCTTATTTCGTTGATCTGATAGGGAACCTTGATCTTAAGATCAAGGTTCTTTGTTTGGACAGAGAGTTTAGCTCTGTTGATGTGTTTGAGTTCTTACAGAACAAAGACATTCCTCATATTACTCCTGTAGTTAAAAAAGGAAACGTGATCAAACGACTACTTATTGGTAGAAAGGCAAGGGATTCGCAATATGTTATGAAGAATCCTCAGAAGAAAGAGGTTCGGCTAAATATCGTTATTGATGTCAAGTACATGAAAGGTAAAAGGAATAAAAAAGGATGCGAAAACCTTGGTTTTGTTGTTTATGGGCTCAACTGGAAGCCCCGGAAGATTAGCACGGTCTATAGAAGAAGGTTTGCAATCGAATCGTCTTACAGGATGAGGAATATAGTCAAACCCAGAACATCGACAAGGAACGTTACTTTCAGGTACTTTTTTACATTGGTATCGTTCCTGCTTAGAAATACATGGCTCCTAATTCAGAAAAAGCATTTTACGATTGTAAAACGAGGTCCTCAAACAATTGATGAGGATAGGTTCAGGTTTGACAGATTTATCCTGTTTGTTGAGGAATGGTTTAGAAGAAACTTAAGGGTTCAATTGGTAGTGCGGTGTTTGAGGTAGATGAATAGCGGTAAGGAGAAAAAGGAGGGAAAAATAGCGAAGTACTGAATGTGATTTTTGTAAATGCTAATATTTGTATGAGTTTATTTTACAGTAAGGTCTGCTCACAGTCGAATGTAAAGGTTTACATTGACCATTAATATATTATACGTTAAGTAATTGATACTTTCTTGTATATGTGTTCAGGTATTAGTTGATTCAATTATATGATGGTATTAAATGACACAACTTGATGTAAATTCAGAAATTGCAAAAGTCGTTAATGATAGTCCCGTGACTATTTTTATATGGAACTCTGAAAAAGGATGGCCAGTAGAATTTGTTTCAGAGAATGTCAGGCAGTTTGGATACTCACCTGATGATTTTCTTCCGGGTAAGTTGAAGTATGAAGATATAATCCATCCGGATGATATTGAGCGTGTACACAAAGAGGTTATTGGATACTCAGAAACACATATTGATGATTTTGTACAGGAATATAGAATATTAACGGCATCAGGCGAATTACGTTGTGTCGACGACAGAACCATAGTCCGAAGGGATGAGGATGGCACTATCAAGTATTATGAAGGTGTCATTCTGGATATAAGCCAGCGAAAACACTCTGAAGCAATAATTGATTGCCGCAATCAGGTTCTTGAAGCTCTGGCTTCAGGTGAAACTCTGAATGAGATTCTTACACGTTTGGTGAGATCTACTAAACGGCTTATACCGGAAGCAATCGGTTTTGTCATGTTACTGGACAAGGAAAAGAAACATCTGGTTCATGCTATTTCTCCTCATCTTCCGGATTTCTACAAAAAAGCTATTGAAGGACTACCCATAGGCGAAGGCATTGGCTCCTGTTCAACAGCTGCCTACACCGGGAAAAGGGTTGTTATAGAAGACATAATGGAGCATCCTTACTGGAAAGACCTTAAGGAAATTGCAGCCCAGGCAGGCCTCAGGGCCAGTTGTTGTGAGCCCATAATAAGTTCAAATAATGAAGTATTTGGGACATTTGGGATATACTTCCGCGAGCCACACAAGCCTACAAAGGAAGAGGACGATATCCTTAAAGCAAACGCCAATCTCGCAGCTATCGCAATAAACAACAAGAGAGTATTGGATACTGCTATTGAATCTGAACAAAAACTCAAGATCATTCTCAACAATGTAAACGATCAGATATATATCAGCGAACTCGACGGGAAAACCATCGCTGTAAACCAGGCTGTAGTAGATACATTGGGTTACAGCAGGCATGAGATGTTAAGTTCATATCCTTCTGACATCATTCCATCAAAAGATGTACGTCGCGTATCTAAACTCATGAAACAAATTGAAACTGATGGGAGGGCGATCTATGAAACCGAGGCAATACATAAGGATGGTAGAAAGATACCGCTGGAAGTCAGTGCACGATTCACAATCTATGATGGGAAAAAAGCCATCCTGTCCGTTGCCAGGGATATCAGTGAGCGAAAAAGGGCAGAAAGGAAACGCCAGCTTGAAGAAGAAAGGCTTGAAGCGCTTGTTAAACTTAACAGTATGGCTGGTGCATCATTGAACGAGATAACAGACTTTGCAAGAGAAGAAGCTGTCAGGCTTACTGAAAGTACACTTGGTTATCTTGCATTTATGAATGCTGATGAAACAGCCCTAATTATGCATTCCTGGTCAGAAAGTGCCATGAAAGAATGTGATATCAAAAACAAACGCTTCGTATATCCCATCAAGACCACCGGATTGTGGGGTGAAGCAGTAAAACAGCGCAGGCCCATAATAACAAATGATTACTCTCATCCCAGTCCTATGAAAAAAGGTTATCCTGAGGATCATGTGGAACTCACAAGGCATATGAATATCCCGATATTCGATGGTGACCATATTGTTGCAGTTGCAGGAGTTGGCAATAAAGCAGAGGAATACAATGAGTCTGATCTGCGCCAGCTTACCTTATTGATGCAGGGTATGTGGAGTCTCATACAAAGGAAACAAATAGAAGATGCCTTAAAACAATATTCTGATGAACTGAAGATGGCAAATGAGGAACTAAGGTCCATCAGCAAGATGAAAACAGAATTCATTGCAGAAAGGATGGAACTTGTATATGGTCCTGAACACTCAGAATCCAGTATCCTTGGCGATGAGACAATCATGGTGATGGATGACCAGCAGGCAAAGGCTATTAATTCCGTATTACTCAACTCTGAAAGATTAAAACGCCTGGTAAATTCTCTTCTGTATTTGAGCCAGGAACAGGCAGGAAAGATAGAATATACCTTTTCCTGGGTGCATGTGGGCAAACTCATTTCAGAGGCTTTGATGCATCTTATATTGCTAATCGACGAGAAAGGAATTACTTTAGAAGTCGATGTACCTGACGGGCTGCCACCAATAAGTTCTGATAAAGACAAATTGACGGAAACATTGATAATTCTTATAGATAATGCGATCAAATTTACTCCTGAAGGCGGGAAGATACACATAGAAGTAAGTGCGGAAAGTGACTATCTGCACTTGAGGATAACAGACACGGGGCCGGGTATACAGAAAGACCTTGTACCGCATATCTTCCAGAAATTCTACCAGATGGAGGACGCAATGAGTCGAATGTATCAGGGACTTGAGTCAGGTCTGTATATCTGTAAGGACATAATCCTTGCACATAAAGGCGATATTTGGATCGAAAGTGAAAAGGGTAAAGGAACAACATTCCACATAAGACTCCCAATAGGTATTGTGGAAGAGATTCCTCATAACTTATCAGATCGTGAGATGATGAAATGAAATTAGCTCTGTTGGGTACTCTCTTTCTATCAGATAAAAGAAAAGATCTCCTCCTCCTGCTGATAGAAAGACCTATGAATATCGATGAGATCAAAAGCACACTTAATGTCACTTCCAGTGCCATGATGACACAGATCAAGATCCTCATTGATCAGGGCATAATACTTTATGAGGGTGACCAGTACAGGCTCTCCAGTTTTGGTGAGGTGATCGTAAGGAAAATGATTCCCCTCTTAAACACCTTAATGGTCTTTGAAGACAATAAACAATACTGGGAAAATCACAAAGTGAAAGGTATTCCTGCGCATCTTCTTGAGAGAATAGAAGAAATGGGTTCCTGTGAACTTGTTGAGCCAGAACTCAATCGTATGTATGAATTGCCGAAAAAGTTCACCGACAATCTTATACAGTCAAAGTACATCATGGAAATTTCTTCTTCGTTCAGTCCGGCATATCCTTATAAATACATTGAACTTGCCAGAAAAGGAGTAAGGATATCACTCATAATAACGGAGCCTGTATTTGAAAGATTTGAAACGGAGTATTTCGAACAATTACAGGATTATCTTGGGATAGAAAACACCGAACTTTTTGTGTGCAAAGACGATATAGGTTTTGCTTCCAGTGTGGTAACAGACAGATTCCTTTCACTGACCCTGTTCTATAAAACAGGCATGTTCCACAATCATGCTATGCTGAGTTTTGAAACGAATGCATTGATGTGGGGAGAAGATATGTACCACTTCTTCAGAAAAATATCTGAAGAAGTGTCAGGCGTCTGAGATTCGGGTTTTATATATGAGGTATTGACCCCTGGTCAAATTCTGCTGGTTTTGCTGATAGTGAGTTTAATTTTTTTCCGATTTGATAAATTCTTGCTGATGTTCTGCTTCAATTTTTTCTTATATTTTTGCTCATATTTGTTTTGATCTTATTTATTTTGACCATGGATGTCCTGTATGAATGTGTTTTATTTTTGCATTCATCAGATCAAAGCCATTAATCTGATTAAAGTCATTGATCTCATTAGAGTTCGTTCTTTTCGTTAATGCTGTTAATTCTAATGTGTTCATTCATCAGATTATAGCTCCCCTCGAATATGTGTGCAATTCATAATGTTAACACCGTTAATAAATAACCAGAGGTTATGATATATACCCCGATTAAAATAGTGTAATTTGTTAACAGTGAAAATTGGAGGCTCACTGTTCTAAAAACTTAAACCTTGGAGGTAAACCATGAGTACAGCAATTTTAAACCAATTAGCTGAAGCTGTGGTCGACGGCGACGACGACCTGGCAGAAGAACTTGCACAAAAAGCCCTTGATGAAGGGGTCGATCCTTACGAGGCAATTGTAGACGGACTTGCAAAGGGAATGACCATTGTAAGTGATAATTACGAAAAAGGTGAAGCCTTTGTGCCACATCTGCTCATCGCATCCGGTGCCATGTATGCAGGTATGGATATACTAACCCCCCATATGAAAGTAGAAGGCGGCGAACAGCGTTCAATAGGTGTTATAGGGACCATCGAGGGAGATGTCCACGATATAGGAAAGAACCTCGTTAAGACTATGATGTCCGCAGCAGGCTTTGATATGGTCGATCTGGGCCACGATGTGCCTGTCGAGAAGTTCGTAGAAGTAGCAAAGGAGAAGAAAGCAGACCTGATCTCCATGAGTGCCTTGATGACCACCACCATGACCAACATGGAAAAGGTAATCGAGATGCTGCAGGAGGACGGTCTCAGGGATTCCCTCGTTGTAATGGTAGGAGGAGCACCTGTTTCCCCTGAATTCGCAGAAAAGATCACTGCAGACTCTACACACCCTGATTCCATGGCTGCTACAGAATGGGCAAAGGACGCAGTAAGCAAACTCGACCCTGCTGAACAAAGATGGAGCGAGGAGAAGATATCGCTTGCTAAGGTCAAGTACAGAGAGATCCTGTCTAAGAAGACAGTTAAAGGAAAGACAGACATCGGTCTGGAAACTGCAAAGCAGATCATTGCAGACTTTGAGAGTGTAGCTGTCAAGACAAAAGAAGAAATGACCCATATGGACAGGACACTGGCAGCAATGGGCGACAAAAAGGTTGACAGGTTGCCTGTTTATCCTCTAGCCTGCGGATCATTGAGGAAATTTGCGGATGTCAATTACAAGGAGTATGCTACTGACATCAATGCATTCGTTGAAAGTGCTTACCTTGGATCCAAATATCTGGATACGGACATGTTCGTAGGTCTCATTGATCTTTCTGCAACATCAGCAGACTTCGGATGCAAGATCAAGTATCCTGAAGATGACACACCTTCATCCGAAGGACACCTTGAGGCATATGAGCAGATTGAAGTCCCTGAGGTCAAGGAAGGTACCCGTGCCTATGAGCTTATAATGGCTTCTAAGGCTGCTACTGAGAAACTTAACAAGGAACTCAATACCCCATTTGTCGGATTCCATGAAGGTCCGCTGCTTACCCTTACACAGCTTATGGGTGCAGACCGTGTCCTGATGGACATGAAGACAAATCCTGATGTGGTGCTTGAAGCAGTCCAGAAATGTACAGATTACATCTGCCAGGTATCTGAACTGTTCTTTGCAGAAAATGCCTGTAATGCACTTTGCATCGATAACCTCTGGTCCAACAACGTAATTATGAGTGAGGAGGACTATTGGAAGTTTGACGGGAAGTTTGTATCCGAACAGCACATACCAGTATTCAAAAAATACGACCAGCCCTACATAATACACAACTGTGCAGATGCAGTACACTTTGATACACAGATAAAGAAATTCGGAACACAGCTGTACAGCTACGCATACTATCCAAAGCTCAGGGGCAAGGGCTCACAGAACTATGCAGACCTTATTCCAAAGTACGGTGATGCATGCTGTATGATGGGGGAGGTCAACCCGGTGCAGTTCATGGATAACACCCCTGAAGGTATTCAGAAGGTAAAGGATGACACTAAAGATCTGCTTGAGGGTGTGCTTCCTGTACTCAAGGAGAACGGACTTCAATCCAAGTATGTCATGTCAACTGGTTGTGAGACCCCTCCAGGAGGAACTCTTACGACTGTGAAGGCAATGGTAGACGTAGTTAAGAAAATGGGTCCAGACCTTCAGAAACAGATATTCGGATAAGCAGGAACTATCACTTCCCCCTGCTTTTCCTTTTTTTATTCTCATGTGTGATTTGAAAGATCACTTAATGAGGTCTACATCCAACAGGTGGTAAACCCCCATCTCCACTAAAGGGGGTCGACCACCCACCTCCACTTAAAAAAATCTCCACATGAAAGGTGATAAATAATGAATCTCGGGCTTGGAATAGACACTGGCGGCACATATACAGATGCCGTGATAATGGATCTTGAAGATGGATCGGTCATCGATTCAAACAAATCGCTTACTACTTATCCTGATCTGATAAGGGGCATTGTCAGTTCAATTGACGGCCTTAAGGCCGAGCATCTTGCTAATGTAAGATTCACTTCAGTATCCACCACACTTGCCACTAACACCACGCTGGAGGGTAAGGGATATCCGGCAGGTCTCATACTCGTTGGCTATAATATATCCCGAAAGATTCCGACAGACCATATCCTTTCCATAGAAGGCGGGCATGATGCCGATGGAAATGAAGCGGAACCACTGGGTGACCTGAAGAAGGTGAAAGAATTTGTTGCAATGAACCAGCATAAGGTCTCTTCATTTGCTATATCATCATATTTTGGAGTACGCAACCCGGAACATGAACTCATTATCAAAGAGATAATACAGGAGCTGACAGATCATCCTGTTGTTTGCGGACATGAACTCTCCATGGAACTCGGAGCTTACGAAAGGGCTTTGACAGCACTTCTTAATGCCCAGTTGATCCCGGTAATAGACCAGTTCATAAGATCTGTAAGGTCTGTGATGCAGGATAAGAACATCAATTCGGTATTGATGATGATGAGATGTGACGGATCACTTGTCAGGATCGAAGAAGCACTCAAAAAACCAGTGGAATCTATTTTTTCCGGGCCAGCCGCAAGCCTGCTGGGAGCTGCACATCTGACAGGTCTTAAGGAATGCCTGGCCGTAGATGTGGGAGGTACGAGTACGGATATCTCTATGATCTTTGATGGCCTGCCTGCTATCAGCAGTTCAGGTGCTGTGGTCGGTGACTGGCACACAATGGTCAAGGCTATCAAGATGAACACCTCTGCCATTGGAGGTGACAGTCATGTATGGATGAAGGAAAAAGCACGTATGGGACCTAGCAGGGTCATTCCTCTATGTCTTTGCGCTGCCGAATTCCCTTCCATAATAGGCAAATTGCAGCATGCTGAAAATATCTCAAAGCGAATAATGAGTGACATCATCCAGCCAACAACATTTTTCATGTCCAACGGAGCAAAGTCCCATTCCCTGCACGCCTCTGAACTGGAGGTCGAAGAGATGGAAATTTTGGATGCAATTACAGACGAGCCATCTTCTATAGCGGATATTGCTGCAAAGACAAATAAGCATGCTCTGATGTTCGAAGGTATCCTGAGAAACCTCATACAGAAAAGATATGTGAAACAGGTGGGCTTCACTCCCACCGACGTCCTACATATGACCGGTGATTATACAAGATGGGATTCCAGTGCTTCAATGCTGGGAGCTTCTATTCTTTCAGAATATACTTCCATGGAACCCTTTGATCTCTGTGCCAAACTCAAAGAAGATGTGGCCAGAGAGATCGTACTAAATCTCATTGCACACTGTGCAGATAAAGTGAAAAGACCTGATCTGGCGAAAATACTGGAAGGAACAGAACTGATGAAATTCACGCTAAAGACACCTATCGTGATGGTGGGTGCTCCTGTAGCCCCGTATTTGAAAGATATGAAATATTTCATTGATGCGGACATAAGGCTTCCGCAGTACCATGAAGTTGGTAACGCTGTAGGTGCCCTTGTGGGTAATGTTGTGTACAGGGAAGAAATACTGATAAGACCCGCAGGTCCTGGTAGCTCACAGTATCTGTTGTTCTCTGAAAAAGGAAGACAGATATTTGATGATTATCAGGAGGCTTTTGACACAGCCAATTCCCTTGTCAACGATACGGTTGCAGACTATATGTCTGGATACGGATTGAGTATGGACAATGTAAGGTTCGATCTTGAATGTAATAATGTAGGGAGTATTGGGGCAGTACCCCTTGAGACAAAGATAGTAGGGGTAGCTGTTGGTTCCCCCAGGAGGCTAATATGAGCACTTCACTGGAAAATCTGGGTAATATGAATGCGGGAAATATGAACACTATGAATGCACTGGATAACATGGATGCCCTGCGTCAGAGTGTGCGCGGCCGTATCGGGATCAAGGATGATGTTGAAGAAGATGGCCTTATCTATGAGATGCTGCATGCTTCCAGAGACATCAAGGATCTTCTTGTATCCTCTTTCGGACCACGCGGGTCGAGCAAGATAATAATCAGTCCCACAGACGATGTTTACCTTACAAGTGACGGCAAGACCGTGATCGAACAGATCGATGTGTTGCATCCGGTGGTCACTTCCCTTAAAGAGCTTGCCATGTCCATGGACAGGGTATGTGGTGATGGGACAAAGACAGCAGTGATTATCGCTGCTTCTCTTATCGAGAATGCTGCTAAACTTATAGATATTGGCATGCACCCAACAACCATTATAAAAGGATACCAGCTTGCTCTGAACAAAGCCTATGATATCCTGAATTATGAGAGTATTCGTATTAGTTCTGAAAAGGACCTGCATTCTGTCATAGAGAATGCCAGCCTGGGTAAAGGAATTGAACCACATCAGGCCCGGATAATAGCTGACATCGTTCTTAAGACACTTTCTAAGATCAGGGATGTCCAGGGCGATGCTCACATAGATCTCAATGATTATGTAAAAGTTATAAAAAAGGTAGGTTCTGCGTCTATAGAATCTATTTCAGGAATGGTACTGGATGAAAAGCCTGCAAGATCGGATATGCCTTCTCTTCTGGAAAATACAAGTGTCCTTATGATCAATGGCAATGTGAAATTTGAGAGCAAGATCATAAATTCCCAGCGAAATCTGAGAATAGACGATCTGGCCGATCCAAAGCTTATCCTCCATGGAAAGGAACGAAATCTGAAATCAATGTCACAGAAGATAATCGATTCAGGAGCTAACCTTGTCTTTTGTGAAGGAGATGTGGATGAATCCGTTGAAGGTTCACTGGCAAAACATGGTATTCTGCTTTTCCAGAAACTAAAAATAAGGGATATGGAGATGGTCTCAAAGGCAACAGGTGCAAGTATTCTTTCCATCAGAGATGATATACTCCCCCATAACCTGGGTTTTGCCGGTGAGGCGAAGGTAGAGAAAAGGAACGATGAGTATTTCCTTTTCCTTTCTGTCAGTGGTCAGCTGATATCTACGATAATGATATGGGAGCCTTTCAGGTATGGTCTTGAAAAGATCGAGGAAGCAGTAGATGATGCAGTCAACAATGCAGCATTCATACTGAAAAATCCTCTTGCTGTTAGAGGAGGAGGGGATGTAGAATTTGTACTCTCACAGATGCTCAGGCAGTATTCTTCCACGATTGTTGGGAGAGAGCAACTCGCAGTTATCGAATATGCTAACGCCCTTGAAGAGATTCCCAGAACACTCGCACATAACGTGGGTCTCAATGAAGTGGATGCGATGACAAAAATGCTCAATTCCTATAAAAAGGGAATCGATAGCAGGATCGACCTTAGCCAGGATATAATTGCCAATAATCCTCCGGTGTATGATTCTTTCAGCATCAAACAAATGGCTATTATCGCAGCTACCGAGGCTGTAAGCAATATGTTGAGAATTGATAATATCGTATTGAAAAAGTCCTGAGGAGGAGCTAAAATGCCTGATGAGATGACTTCAAAGGAACGTTTTATCAACGCTCTTGAAATGAAAGAAGTGGACAGGACACCACTGGGTTATTTGTGGTTTGGAGCCGGTAATGCGGTGCTTGAGCAGATGAATGCAAGCATGGAGGATGTATATTATTCTTCAAAAGGCATTGCCAGAGCACAGATACTGGCAAGGGAAATGTATCACCATGACAATGTAATGTCCCCATGGGGATGCTTGCTTGTGGAAGCTGAGGCTTTTGGAGCGAAAATAAACATCAAAAAAGATGCTTATCCTTCAATAGCCAGTTATCCTCTAAAGTCTGCAAAGGAATATGGAAATATAGACCCGGTTGCCATAGAACGCTCTGAAAGGACAAAGACCATTACAGAGTCCATATCCCTGCTCAAAAAAGATGTTGGGGATGAGGTTTTCATTAGCGGTGCCCTACTTACTCCTTTCATGCTTGCTTCCCAGTTAATGGACGGGAGCAGGATGTTCATGGAAATGATAAAAGACCCCGATAATTTCCATTCACTTCTTGATGTTCTTACTGAGAGTTGCATCACCTTTGCGGATATGATGCTTGATGCGGGAGCAGACGGTATATTTATTGAGAACGGAGGAAGCACTTCCGATCTTTTCAGTCTGGAAATGGCAAAAGAATTTGGTTTTGATTATTCTAAGAAGTTGTATTCACACATCCAGGACAGAGGAGGGTATGTGATATCGCACAACTGTGCAAACCATGCATTCCATGAACTGGAACTAGCTCTTGAACCCGATGCATTGAATTTCTTCTTCGGAGATGTGAAAGCACTCGGGGAAAAGTACGGGATAGATTGCCTGCAGATTCACAATCACAGACATATTGGCTGTAGTGAAAGATATTGTTTCAGGGACTTCAAGGAATTTAGTGATTCAGGTATATGCCTGATGGGAAATATCAATCCCTATGCATTCAATACAGGAAGGGTTGACAGGATAGCTGCTGAAGCGAATCGTTGTCTGAATACAGCTCCCGATAAGGGATTCATACTATCCACCGGATGTGAAATACCACTGAATACACCTAAGGAAGAGATGGAAATTCTCTGGAGATCAATGAGATGTTGTTTTAAATAGGGGGAAATAAAATGTATGGAATAGCGTTAGATGTGGGAACTAGTGGCTTTAGGGCTCAGTTGATAGACCTGGAAACAAAAGAAGTTGTTAAGACCTCAATGACAATGAAGCATCCGTTGCCAGGAGGGAACGTGACGGACCATCTTGACTTTGCCATATCCATTGGAGAGGATGTAGCACATAGCATCATCATAGATTCTGTGGAGAAGATGATTGAAGGATTCGGTGTGGCTCCATCGCAGATATCAAAGATGGCAGTCTGTGGGAATCCGATACAGCTCTCCCTTTTCCAGAATTCGGAGATACGGGATCTGGCCTATGCAGGGAGAAACATGCGGGAAAGACTGGGTATATATGAAGTAAGACGTGATGCAAAGATATTCCCAGCCATGGATATATTCCATGAAAATTTAAATCTTGATAACTGTGAGATTATCGTTCCACCTGCCATTGAGCATGAGATAGGTGCTGATGCTCTTGCCATGATGGTGGAGACTGATTTCCTTGAACAGGAAGAACCAACTCTTGTAACAGATTATGGAACCAACGCTGAAATGGCCATTAAGGTCGGCAACAGGATAATAACAGGAAGTGCTGCAGCCGGTCCTGCTATAGAAGGGCAGGGTATAAGTTGTGGAATGCTTGCAGCTCCGGGAGCGATCACAGATGTCGATCTGGAAAATGGTTTCTGGAGAGTATCTGTACTGGATGAGAGCATGGAAACTGTAAAAGGGCATCTTATAGACCCGATAAGCGGAATTATAGTCGAAGGGTCGGATATAGTGCCGGATGGTATCACGGGAACTGGTCTTATTTCCATATTGTCCCTTGCAATAGAGACCGGAATGATAACGACTCCTCCTAAACTAAAATACGGAAGGATCGAATTAGGGGGCGGGATAGAGGTAACAGAGAAGGATATAATAGAGGCTGGTAAGGCTATCGGTGCCATAAGGGCTGCTCAGTTGACGTTGATACATGAATCTGGGATAGATTATGGTGAACTTGAGGCCATGTACATGAGTGGTGCTTCCGGAACCTATGTTGATCCTAATAAAGCAAGAAAGATAGGGTCATGTCCGGATTTTACAAAGAAAACAGTGCAATTCGGTAATACATCTCTTTCCCTTGCAAGGGATATTGTTCTTGAAAATGTGAAACTTGATACGCTGATCGAACTGGCAGGGCACATAAAGGCTGATCATCTTATGATGGCAACCAGTGAAACCTTCAAGAAACTCTACGCCTGTGAACTGGGATACTGGACAGAGGGTATGTCCATGGAGATGTACAAAAAGCTGATGAAGATGTCCAAATTGCCTGAACTCCCGGATCCTATCGAATATCCTGTGCTTGAGAAAAGGGTGCGGAAAGATATCAGTGAGACTGGCACAGACAGGGTAAAGGTGATAGGGGACATAGGGGTCACTCTTGAAGAACTGGCAGTTGGATGTATAATGTGCCACAAATGCGAAAAAGAATGTCCTGAGGAAGCAATATCTATCAAACAAGAGAACAGTTTTTTCGTTGCAGAGTACAATACTATGAAATGCCTTGGAACGGCGTGTAAAAGATGTGTGGGTGTGTGTCCGATGCATGCCCTTGACTACAAAGAAATAAAGATCATGGACGAAAGACTACTTTCAGGTCTTTCGGTATAAGTGAGGAGGGGGACATAATGACAGAAGTAAAGGTCAATTCCGGGATATGCGGGTTCACACATATCGTCAGGGGAAGGAAGGAGGGTCAAAAGATAATTGTTGACATTGAAACTCCATGTGAAAAGATCAAAAAAATGTCTCATCTGGAAGTCGATATGATGGATCTTTTTGATATAAGAGATAATCTTGTAATGGAAAAGGCCAAGGAGGCGAGGTGTACTGCCACATGCCTTGTGCCATGTGCAGTGATGCATGTTTGTTGCATCGAATCAGATTTCATGTCGGGCACTCTTGCCAAAGAGGTAGGAAGCATCAGTATCGAGTTCCTATGACCATATTTCTTTTATTAGTGAGAATCATTATTTAGAATTACAGACAAATATCCGAAATAAATGTGATTTAAGGATGGTTCTATATTAGTGGATTAAAATTGAATCTCTCACAAAAATTCCAGAACATACTTGATGGAAAAAATGTGGACACTCCTCTTGTAGGTACGGTCACCACATCAGGAATACTTGACCTGATGGACATTTCCGGAGCAAGCAGGCCAGAAGCTGACAGTGATCCGGAAAAAATGGCAAAACTCGCATCTTCCTTACATACGGTTGCAAAGTTTGAGGTCATACGTATTCCATTTGATGTGACAGTGATAGGCGAGGCACTTGGCTGTCAGATCGATCCTGGTACAAAGGCAAGAACCCCATCAGTGATCACCCATCCTTTTGAAGGCAAACCTGGAGAGTTAATGATACCTGCTGATCTGCTGGGGAGAGGGAGAATACCTGTTGTTATGGAAGCAATTTCCCTACTCAGGAACAACCGGGGATTGCAGGTTCCTTTAGTTGCAGGCATTGAAGGTCCTGCTGATCTTGCTTCTTATCTTTGTGGGATTAGGACGTTCTTGAAGTTAACTATTAAAAAACCTGAAATTGCAAAGATTATTATTGAAAAATGTATCGATGCCTGCATAATTTGTGCCAACTCCTATCTTCGCTCAGGTGCAGATGCAGTTGTGATCGCAGATGCTCTGTCATCCCCGGAGATGATAGGGCCTGATGCATTCAGACGAATTGTAAAACCTTCATTGATCAGGTTCAATAAAAACATAAAAGGTCATAGTATACTTCACATATGCGGGGAAACGGATAGTATTATACCAGATATACTTGAATGTGGTTTTAGTGCTATAAGCATCGAAGAGAATGTGAAGGACCTAAAATATATGATCGACAGTTCACACAGAAATAATACAGCGATGATAGGAAATCTTTCGACGGTCGACACTCTTTATAGAAAGACACCTGAAGATGTCAGAAAAGAGGCGTTCAGATGCCTTGATGCAAATATCGACATACTTGCTCCTGGTTGTGGTATGGCTCCGGAGACATCTTTGGGAAATCTTCTGGCTATGGTGGAGGCAAGGGATAGATATGCCGGAAAGATGTTCCGCCTCAAAAAGGGATGCAATTAGACATCATGTTATTATTTATATCGATCTTTTTTTATGATATATATCTATCTGGAAAAGACATCTGTAACATTTTTTGCTACTTATTGCTCAGATCACTCGTTAACCCATGTAATGAGATACAAAGCAGAGGCAAGTCATCATATGACTATCAGAAGAGATATTAGTGCATAATCTGTTTGAAACAATATTTTAATTTATAAATAATTCAATTATTGTTTATACTTATAAATGATATTTTTTGGAAGTAGTCACAACTGCTTTCAGTTATTTAGAAATCTCTGTATTAATACATTCGCCTTTGTAATTGTCTTCTGTGCAGAAGCATCGGAATGTGCCGCCTTCGGCGGATGGCTGCATTGTTTTTAGATTGCAGGTTGTTTTTGTGGACATGAAAAAGAGCAATGCCCGTTTCACTCAGATAAACAGGATTTCTATAAAGCCACATAATTGCTGTTTCAACTTTCCTGTAACCTCATTGCTCCAGATTACACAAAAGTTCAACGTGGGACATAGAACATGACGAAAACTCCAAGAAGCGCAATCACAGCACCTATGATCTCGTATCTGTCCGGACTTTTCCTGTCAATAGCAAATCCCCATATCAAAGACGAAACAATAAAAATACCTCCATATGCTGCATACACCCGGCCAAAGTGTGCCGGTTGAAATGTAGGGATTATTCCATAAACAGCAAGGACGATTCCTCCGAGTATTCCCACACCCAGTCCTTTATTTTCTCGCAACCATAACCATACAAGATACCCGCCACCAATTTCGAAAAGGGCTGCAAGGAAAAACAATGACATGGATAGTGCAATATCAACCATTATTCATCACTTTCTCTTGGCCAGTAATATATGATTGTTACTCCGACCAGTATTATCAGTGAACCTATTATGTCATAGACATCAGGAGCAGTTCCATCAAATACCCACCCCCATATTAAGGACATTACCACAAAGATACCACCGTAGGTTGCATATATTCTATGGAAATGTGATGGCTGGAATGTGGGAATAATTCCGTATATGAACAGGACAATTGCACCCACTAATGCAAAACCGATCTCCCTGTTTTCACGTATCCATAACCAGAATAAATAACCTCCACCGATTTCAAAAATTCCTGCAAGAATAAAAAGCATGATCGTATAAAGGAAACATCTGCTTTTCGATATGCACTTTTCTTCAACTCCAGTTTTCATGTCCAAAACTTTTGATCATGAAGAATGATAACGATTTTGGTTTATAGTTAACATCGTAACCAATCCTTTTTCATGCTACGCAATTTTTTTGTTGTACATTCCTGAATTATGAGTCAATGCTTGACCACTTACCATAGCCAATACTAATTTTATTAGTGTAACAAACAATTTTATATATTACATATACATTATAGAGTTAACTATCCTGTAAAATGAATGTTCAAATCACACAACTTTGTTGAGTGCATCGGGTTACCCGGTGGCAGAACTAAAGCCTGTGAAAAAAGATCAGCCTTCACACAATCCATATGCTTTAAGAGCTGGATCGTACGCAGGTGGGCTCCTATCAGTCCCATAACAAAAGAGGCATGATGAATAACAGTATGAGCACGCTTTTTGGGTTTTTCGTGACCCTCTTGGTTGCTGTGCTATATTTGTCATTCAGGCACGTAAGATGGATGATTCCTCCATTTTCCATTGGTCTGCTCTTTAGCTTATTTACTCTTAGAAACCCGGAGCTACCTAAACAGCCCATGACAATTGCGTCAGAACTACAAGAACAGTGAGAAAACGGGGAGCGTCATTAATAATATGGAGATTGAATACCTATGAATACATTATCACGATTGCAAACATATATGGGCGGCAGGAAAATCCTGTTGCCTGCGGCAGTTATATTATCGGGCATTAGTTCCCTGACGGGGATATTGCCCTTTATTTTTATCTGGCTGATTGTCAGAGAATTACTGTTATCCACAATGGGGTCTCAGGCACTTATCAATACCTACGCTTGGTGGGCCATGGGTACGGCTGTAGGTGGTGTTGTGCTTTACTTCCTGGCACTGATGCTTTCGCACCTTGCCGCATTCAGGGTTGAGACCAATATGCGCAGGCAGGCCATGCAAAAGATCGTGCGTTTCCCTCTCGGATTTTTCGACGGAAATACAAGCGGACGTATCCGCAAAATAATCGACGACAATGCCAGTATAACTCACACTTTTCTGGCACACCAGTTGCCTGACCTTGCAGGAACAATACTGGTTCCACTTGCATCACTGGTACTGGTTTTTGTCTTTGACTGGCGTCTCGGTCTCGCCTGCCTCGTACCCATAATAGCGGCCATGGCGGTCATGGGCTATATGATGGGTACACAGGGCCGATTTTTTATGGAAATGTACATGACTTCCCTGGAAGAGATGAATACCGAAGCAGTGGAATATGTGCGCGGAATACCCGTGGTAAAAGTGTTCCAGCAGACTATATTTTCATTCAAGAACTTCCACAACAGCATTATCAAGTACCGGGACATGGTGTACAAATATACCCTCATGTGGGAAAAGCCGATGACGACTTATACGGTGATCATTCACGGCTTCGTATATATCCTCATCCCGGTAGCCATTTTATTGATCGGTAATTCAGCCAGCTATGCAGAAATATTGCTCGACCTGTTCTTTTACATCCTGATAACACCGGTGTTTGCCCAGAGCGTTATGAAAAGCATGTACTTGAACCAGGCTCTGGGGCAAGCCACTGAAGCTGTCAACCGGATCGATGAGTTAACGGATGTAGAACTCCTTCCTATGGCAAGCAATCCGAAAGCCATTACAAACCACGAAATCAGTTTCAGGGATGTATCCTTCAGTTATCCCGGTAGCGAACAGAAAGCAATTGACGACATAAGTTTTACGATACCCGAAGGAAAAACTTTTGCTCTGGTCGGTGCGTCAGGTAGTGGTAAAACAACCATTGCACGCCTTGTTCCTCGTTTCTGGGATGTGGACACCGGGCAGATCACCATTGGAGGAAATAATGT
The DNA here is from genome assembly GCF_963665675.1 of uncultured Methanolobus sp. Taxonomy (NCBI): domain Archaea; kingdom Methanobacteriati; phylum Methanobacteriota; class Methanomicrobia; order Methanosarcinales; family Methanosarcinaceae; genus Methanolobus; species uncultured Methanolobus sp. Next base: position 2,654,043 of record NZ_OY762426.1, read on the forward strand.
CAAAGATATTGCCCCGATGGATTTGATGCAGCACGTTTCTTTTGTTTTTCAGAACACACGGTTGTTTAAGACCAGTCTACTGGAAAACATACGGTACGGGAATGACCGTGCAAGACCTGAAGCCATTGAAAATGCAGTTAAGTCGGCGCAATGCCGTGAAATAATCGATAAGTTGCCTGATGGACTGGATACCAAAATCGGAGCAGAAGGGACATATCTCTCCGGAGGGGAACAGCAGCGGATAGCACTGGCACGTGCGATCTTAAAAGACGCACCGATTGTTGTGCTGGATGAAGCCACTGCATTTGCAGACCCTGAAAACGAGCATCTGATACAGAAAGCCCTGGGGAAACTTACCACGGGAAAGACCGTGCTGATGATCGCCCACAGGTTAACCAGTGTGATGGATGTGGATTCCATACTGGTTGTTAACAAAGGGAAAATTGCGGAACAGGGAACTCACAGTGAGTTAATGGACAAACAGGGCATTTATGCCGGAATGTGGAAGGAGTACCAGAAATCGGTTCAATGGACAATAGGGAAGGAGGCACAGATATGATTAACTTTTTAAGAAAACGGCTGGCTCTATCAGATAAAGGAGCCAAAGATTTTCAGAAAGCAGTATTTTTCACAACCTTGCTCGATATGGCACTAATGCTGCCTGCAGTATTCGTATTCCTGTTCCTTGACGATTACCTGCGGCCCCTGACTACTCCCATGGAATCCGTTAGTAAAGGACTATTGTATTATATTGTGCTGGCTATCGGTTTTATAATCATAACCTGGGTAATAGCTTTGCTTCAGTATCGTAGTTCCTATACCACTATTTACGAGGAAAGTGCCAACAGGCGTATTTCACTGGCAGAGAAGCTACGCAAACTGCCGTTGTCCTTTTTTGGCGAAAAGAACCTATCCGACCTGACTGCGACCATTATGACTGACAACACCGAACTGGAACACACTTTTTCCCATGCGGTCCCTCAATTATTTGCTTCCGTTACCAGTATTATTCTGATTGCAACGGGATTGTTCATTTACAACTGGCAACTTTCCCTGGCTTTATTCTGGGTTGTGCCGGTGGCTGCAGCGGTAGTTATTTTATCGAAAAAAATGCAGCAGAAGAACAACAAAATCGTTTACGACAAGAAACGCAATGTTACCGAACAAATCCAGCAGGGACTGGAAACAATCCAGGAGATCAAGGCATACAGCAATGAAGATAAATACCTTGAGGAGCTGGACGCAAAGCTTGATGATTACGAGAAAAACCTGACACAAGGAGAACTGTTTACAGGTGTTCTTGTTAACAGTGCCCAGAGTATATTGAAACTGGGGCTGGTAAGTGTCATCATAGTCGGGGCGAATTTACTGGTAACAGGTGGTGTCGATCTGTTCACGTATCTCATATTCCTGATGGTCGCATCCCGTATTTACGAGCCTGTTAACGAGGTTTTCAACAATCTGGCAGCACTGTTCTACCTTGACATCCGGATTAACCGCATGAACGAAATGCAGTCCCTTCCCATCCAGAAAGGCAAAAAAGAATTCACACCGGAACATTACGATATTGCCTTTGAGAATGTTGATTTCTCCTATGAGACCGGCAAGCAGGTTCTGCAGGACGTCTCCTTCACGGCAAGGCAGGGAGAGATTACCGCACTGGTCGGTCCATCGGGAGGAGGCAAAAGCACTGCAACAAAACTGGCTGCACGTTTCTGGGATGTGGATTCTGGTAAAATCCTGCTGGGCAATCAGGACATAAACGGGATGGAGCCGGAAACCCTGCTGAAAAATTATTCAGTAGTATTCCAGGATGTTGTGCTGTTCAATACTTCCGTCATGGAAAATATTCGTATAGGAAAGCACGATGCATCCGACGAAGATGTACTCAAGGTGGCGAAACTTGCACAATGTGATGAGTTTGTCCGGAAAATGCCTGACGGATATGAGACCATAATTGGTGAAAACGGCGAAACCCTGTCCGGGGGAGAAAGACAACGCATCTCCATCGCCCGGGCTTTGCTTAAGGATGCACCTATTGTGCTCCTGGACGAAGCAACCGCCTCGCTGGATGTTGAGAATGAGACCAAGATCCAGGCGGGAATTTCAGAGCTTATCAGGAATAAAACCGTACTGATTATTGCCCACAGGATGCGTACCGTAGCCAATGCTGATAAAATAGTGGTTCTTGAAAACGGCAGGGTTGCGGAAAGTGGTAAACCCGATGAACTGAAAATGAAGAACGGGCTGTTTGCCAGAATGGTTGAAAGGCAGATGGGGATTGGAAGCTGATCGGCTTCCGCCCCGGAGAAAGTAAATAGGAGAATCAGACAGAGGTATGAAAATGGATGAAGAGATGTACATAAAGGCCCTGGAAAGTACTGGCAGGCTCAGTGAACCTGCTATCAGGAATGCAATAAAATCCCTGAAACTGCCGGAAGGCAGCAGGATACTGGATGTCCCATGCGGTACGGGCAAACATATGCAATGGATGCTGGAAGAGTATTCGAAGGTGAATATTACCGGAGTCGATATTGCGGAAGCTCACCTTGAATATACAAAAAACAGGCTTTTGCAGGCTGGTAAAATAGAATCATGCGAGTTTGTAAAAGGGGATATGAATAAACTTGACCTTGCAGACAACACTTTTGATCTGACCTGGTGCTGTGACGGGTTGTGGCCGGGTCCAAAGGAAATGGGATGTCCGGCTGAAGAACCCTATGAAATCCTTGACAATATGGTAAGGATGACCAGAAAAGGAGGAACAATTGCCATCCTGTTCTGGTCGTCCCAAAAACTCCTGCCAGGCTATTCATTCCTTGAAGCCTCGCTGAATGCAACAAGCTCGGCAACCATGCCTGCAAATGAAGAGTCAAAACCTGAACTGCATTTTATGTGCGCGCCGGCCTGGATGCGAAAATCCGGCCTGGAGAATATTCAGGTAAGAACCTTTGCGGCAGATATCCTGGCGCCTCTGGATGAACAGGAAAAGGAAGGTATCACGATGTTGTTTGATATGTTCTGGGCAGAGGCAGAGCAGGAAGTTTCTGAAAAATTATGGGAACAATATAAGAAGATAAGAAACCCTGAGTCAGACGAATATATCCTGAATAATGAAGACTATACGGGTCTGATCACCTATACAATGTTTACGGGCGAGGTATCCAAGTAGCTGCAGGAATAAATTCAAAATGCAAGAGTAATAAAAAATTACTTGTTTTGAGGGCTTTCTAATTAGAATGGAAGAATTTAGGAGCCAATTAGAAATCCTCTCTACTAATTACTTTAAATGCAAAATAGTATATACTGTCTTTTACAATCTGAAAGCATTACTTTACATTTATTCAGGAATAAGAGTGGTTGTAGTTAATGACGTCAGCTTCAATGGTTGGAATAAGTTTTCTTGTACTGGGAGTTATACTTTTAATCGGAAAATGGATAAGGGTTGTTTCACCCCCTCTTCAGAAGCTTTTCATTCCAAGCTCCCTTATAGGAGGTTTTCTTGCACTATTTCTGGGGCCGGAAGTACTTGGAAAAATAGTCACATCGGCAGGTTATTATGGAACTTTCATTTCCGGCGGCTTGTTCCCCCAGGAAATGATTGATATCTGGTCAGCTTTACCGGGTATCTTTATCAACCTTATATTTGCAACTCTTTTCCTTGGAAAGAAAATTCCTGCAATAAAGGACATCTGGTTCCTTGCAGGTCCCCAGATTGCACACGGGCAGACCATAGCATGGGGACAATATGTATTCGGGATACTTGCAACCATTCTCATCCTTACACCATTCTTTGGTATGGACCCTACAGCAGGTGCTCTGATCGAGATATCATTTGAAGGTGGACATGGTACAGCAGCCGGTATGGCAGCTACTTATGAGGAATTCGGATTTGCCGAGGCTTCGGACCTGGCACTTGGACTTGCAACAGTTGGTATACTCTTTGGAGTTGTACTTGGTATTCTTTTGCTGAACTATGGTATTCGGACCAATAAAACTGCAGTTCTGAACCAGTCTTCAGAGATATTCCTTGATGAGAATTACCAGACCGGAATAATTGATTTTGACTCTAGGGAGTCAGCCGGAAAGATAACAACAAGACCGGAATCCATTGAACCACTATCCCTGCACTTTGCATATGTAGGGGTAGCCATAGGAATTGGCTACATTATCCTGCACCTGCTCATCCTTGCGGAAGACATACTCTGGGGACAGTCAACGGGTATTTACCTTTTTTCTCATATACCGCTTTTCCCGATGGCAATGATAGGTGGTATCATTCTCCAGTTCCTGCTTGACCGCTTTGACAGGTATCATACACTTGACAGGGACATCATGATGCGAATACAGGGATTATCACTTGATATCCTGATCACCAGCGCAATAGCAACTCTTTCCCTGGCAGTCATAGGAAATAATCTGGTGCCATTCCTCATACTTGCATTTGTGGGTATTGCATGGAATCTGATAGCCTTCCTGGTGCTTGGTCCTAAAATGATTCCTTCATACTGGTTTGAAAGAAGTATTGGTAACTTCGGACAATCAATGGGAATGACTGCAAGTGGGCTTTTGCTCATGAGAATTGCAGATCCTGCAAACGTCTCTCCTGCAATGGAAGGGTTCGGCTACAAACAGCTTTTGTTTGAACCAATTGTCGGAGGCGGAATTTTCACCGCTGCATCTGTTCCTTTAATATTCTACTTCGGTCCGGTTCCAATGCTTATTCTGGCAGCTTTTGTTATGTTGTTCTGGAGTTCAATCGGTATTTTTTATTTTGGCAGGAAATGAAATCATCCTCTTTTTTCCTTTTGGGGATCAAAGTTTTATGTTAGCTTTCACAAATTTAAAGTTAACAGGACTCAAACAAATGTTTTTTCTGTTTAAAAGGGAGTGAAAATGTGGATATGAATGAACTATTATTTCAGGAGAATGTAGGTGGCTTTGATCTTCTCATCAGGGCACTTTTTGGTACCATAGCAGTAATCATCCTTGCAACGGACCTGACAGAGCCGGGAATCGTGCAGTGGATACTGGCTTTAATTGCACTGGTCGGTCTGTTTTCATCAATAACGCGACACTGTCTTCCGTATTCACTGATTGGTTTAAACACTGCTAAGAAATAACCTTATAATAAAATCTTCTCTTGAAAACTATTATATCTTTCAGAAGCTAATTATCCATGGGAATTTTAGTGAAATAATCATGGGTGATAATCATGGGTGATAATTATGGGAGATAATCATGGGTGATAATTATGGGAGATAATATCCAATCAGTAAACGACATAGATTATACGCCAATTAGAAATGTTCATCCTTCTCCTGCTGACTGGAGAGATGTTTTCATTTATTTCTTACTTGTGGACAGGTTTGACAACAACAGTAAAGGAACAAAACCCTACACATCCTCCTCAAAGATTCAGGAACCGGATATTTCAGAGGGCAAGAAGTTTCAGGGAGGCAATATCAAGGGTATAATCAGAAGACTTGATTACATCAAAGGTCTTGGTGCCAATGCTATCTGGTTAAGTCCGGTATTCAGAAACCGGCAGGAAATGGAAGACAGCTATCATGGTTATGGAATACAGGATTTCCTGAGGGTGGATGAAAGGTTTGGAAACCTTGAAGACCTTCAGGAGCTTGTGAAAGAAGCCCACAGTCGTGATATGTATGTAATTCTGGACATTATAATCAATCATACGGGAGACAACTGGGCATATCCGGGTGACTATCCGTACTATTACTGGAAAGATGCCCCTGGTCCTTTTGATTTTGGAAACTGGCGTACTTCCCTGGGAGCATCAGATTCCAATAATGGTATCGGAGAGAATGATGCAGTCTGGCCATTGGAACTACAGAGCCCCGATTGTTACAAACGAAGGGGCCAGATAACTGACTGGAATGACACTGATCAGGCAGTTAATGGTGATTTCTTCACGCTGAAAGAATTAGATGTGCGAAGATCTGATGTACTTGACACTTTGATCAAGGCCTATAAGTACTGGATAAAAGAGGCAGATATCGACGGGTTCAGAATGGATACCGTAAAACACCTGGAATCCGGTTCCACGGCAATCTTCTGCAATGCCATCAGGGAATATGCTAAATCAATTGGCAAGCACAATTTCTTCATTTTCGGGGAAATTGTGGGAGATGACACAACCATCCAGAAATACATCGGCCGAAACAGTCGTATCCCCGGAACCCACGAGCGTTTCCCTTCACTTGATGCGGCTCTGGATTTTCCTCTCTATTTTGTGCTGGAGGAAGTGATTAAAGGTTTTAGCGATCCTTCTGTCCTCCGAAACAGGTATGATGCTTTCAGAAACCTTTATACTGATCACGGTGAAGCTGGTCGTTATTTTGTGACATTCGTTGATAACCATGATCAGATGACAAGACCATACAGGCGTTTTATGCATGGCAACAATATCTGGCAGCAGGCAGTTCTTGCAATGGCATATCTTCTGACAAGCCAGGGAATTCCATGTATATATTACGGAACAGAACAGGGGTTTGATGGCGGAGGAGAAGATGATGCATACATAAGGGAGTGTATGTTCGGAGGCAACTGGGGTGCTTTTGGAGCAAAAGGTTATCACTTTTTCAATCAGGATAACCCGATATATTGTGACATATCCAGAATTGCAAATATCAGGATGGAAGAGCCTGCGCTTCGTTATGGCAGGCAGTATTTCCGCCAAGTGTCAGCAGGAACTGTAACTGGTAGCACTTTTTCTTATCCGACAAACGGAAATTGTACTCTGGCTTACTCGCGTATACTTGATACTACTGAGATACTGGTAGCCATGAACCTTGGTTCCGTGCCGAGGAAAGATTATGTAATTGTAGACAGTAACCTTCACAGAGCTGGCGGGAACATGGTCGATCTTCTTGATCATGAAAAAGAGTATCTGATAGGACATTCAGGTTCTGCGATGTTTGTAAAGATACCACTGCAACCCTATTCAATAGCAATTCTAAAAGAAAAAACCGGTTAAAATGGTGAATAAGTTAGAGTTAAAGTGAATTTGTAAATTGGGATTAGAACTAAAATATAGAAAAAATAGGGCATTCCTTTCCACAAAAACAATCTGCAATATAAAAACAAAGTACTCATCCGCCGAAGGCGGCACATTCCATTAATTCTGTACAGAATACAAATCCAAAAACGGTAGGATATACAGATAATTCTGTGCAAGTCCCGAGAAGAAAGTACATATTATTATGCAGATTATTTTGTATCGTCTTTTGGGAAAACGCCGGCTTTGCCGGCCCCTTCGGGTTCACTTAAGTTATTCATGACCTGTGATTGATCAATTTGTAAAATGACAGCAACAACTATCCTCCACTGTATGGAAGATTGTTGCATTTCTTTCTGTCTTCAATAACCTGACAAAACACCCCGGTTATATAGGGACGTGTCTAGGAACAAAAAGGACAGAACGGTATATTATGGCCTTTTCTGACAGCACCCAATGCTGAATTAAAAAAGATGGGATAAAGAGGTTTCAACCTCTTTACAACATTCCTGCCATATCGTAGTTGTGTACGTTGTGCTCAGGCTTTACATCCATCATAGCCTGTTCTTTTGCACGGAGCATATCATCAACACGAAGGACAATTACTGCTGCTTCTGATGCGGACTTAATTGCCTGGGTCTTGACTCTGAGTGGGTCAATGATTCCTTTATCAAGCATGTCAACAACCTCACCAGTCTCAATTTCAAGACCTGCATTCTTTACAGTTCCGTGTTTTGCACGGAGGTTGATGATTGTGTCAATTGTATCAAAACCACAGTTGTCAGCAATTGCTTTTGGAAGTTCTTCTATTGCATCAGCGAATGCTCCAATTGCAAGCTGCTCACGGCCTTCAACACTTGCTGCATATTTCCTGAGTGCCTGTGCAACCTCAATCTCAGAAGCACCGCCACCAGGAACAATTGTACCGTCCTCGTAGACTGACTTGACTACATGGAGTGCATCATCAAACACACGCTCGATGTTGTCGGTAACATGTTCGGAACCGCCTTTGATCAGGATTGTCATGGTTTTTGCATCTTTGAATCCCTTGATATAGGTCTTCTCTTCATGCTCGTCTTCCTGCTCAACAAGTTCTGCGTATCCAAGGTCATCAGCTGTTATCTCATTAATATTCCTTACAAGGGCTGCTCCGGTAGAATATGAAAGTACTTCCATGTCCTCATCCTTGACACGTCTTGTAGCATACATGTTAGCTTCCTTGAAGAAGTGCAATGCATAGTCATCAATCTTCTTTGAACAGAATACTGCGTTTGCACCGGTATCAACAATCTTCTGGATCGTTTCCCTGAAGTTTGCTTTCTCCTTTTCCTTGAATTCCGCAAGCTGCTCTGCACGGTCAACATGGAGCTTGGAATTTGTATTTGTCTTTGCAAACACAAGCTCAGTGTCGATAAGAGCGATCTTTGCATTTTCGATGCGACGTGGCATTTCATTGTGGAGTGCTTCTTTCCTGATGGAAATACCGTTGATAAGTTCGGTATCATCGAGAGTTCCACCAACTTCCTTTGCCAGCACGATATCCTTATCAACATCGACCTTTCCTTCCTGCTCAATAGCATAGATAGCATCAACGCAAATCTTTGCAAGGTGTCCCATTGCCATCTCAGATGCTTTTCCTGTTATGGATGTGGTTGCGATTCTTTCAAGCATATCCCTGTCGGTTTTCTCAACGGTGACTGCGTAGTTATTGAGTGTCTCAAGAGCCTTTCCGGCTGCCATTGTGTAACCTTTCACAAGAACTGTTGGGTGTACACCTGTCTCAATGAGTTTCTGTGCTTTCTCAAGTAATGCACCTGCAAGAACCACTGCGCTGGTAGTTCCGTCGCCTGCCATCTTTTCCTGTGTTTTTGCGACCTCTACGATCATTCTTGCGGTTGGGTGTTCGATCTCCATTTCCTCAAGAATTGTCGCACCGTCGTTTGTAAGGGTAATATCACCCATGATGTTTACCATCATCTTGTCCATGCCTTTTGGACCAAGGGTTGTTTTTACAATACCTGCAACTGCCTTTGCAGAAGCGATATTCATTGATAATGCATCTTTTCCTGTTGTGCGCTCTTTACTAGGATCAACGATGACTATAGGTTGTTGTGGTTGATTGCCATATCCTGCCATGAATTCAGACCTCCAATAGTATAAATGAATTATATCAGTGTAATTTTACATTTTCATGTATGAGTGAAACTAACTGTATGTGGTTCTATAAAAACATTACGATACTTGTTTTCATTACCAGTCACTCTGTTGCCTCTCTGTCTATGCATTAATGATTTTTGAACCATTCCCTGTCATTCTCAAAGCATTTATCCCATAAGCACATATCTGCGGACTATGCTCACTTTCATAGGACTGGGCCTTTTTGATGAGAAAGATATTTCCCTGAAAGGACTTGAAGCTATAAAAAATGCTGATATGGTATTTGCTGAATTTTACACATCAAGACTGATGGGTAGCTCACTGGAAGAACTTGAATTACTCTACGGAAAAAAAGTAAACCTGCTTTCCAGGGAAGACGTGGAAATATCTCCTGACTGGCTTGCCGAGGCTAAAGATAAGAACGTGGCTTTCCTCACAGGAGGTGATACCATGGTTTCCACAACACACGTTGATCTGAGACTCCGTGCAAAGAACCTTGGTATCGGGACAAAACTTGTACATGGTTCATCCATCGCCTCAGCAATTTGTGGTCTCTCATGCCTTCAGAACTATCGTTTCGGAAAAGCATCAACAATTCCTCATCCCTTTACCAGCAGTCGAGGTGTCACAGTAGTATCTGAAACCCCTTATGATACTATTAAGCTTAACAAAGAGCACAATATGCACACCCTTGTTTTCCTTGATATCGATAAGGACAAAGGTTACATGACAGTGAACCAGGCTTTATCCCTTCTTCTTCAAGTGGAAGACAAGCGAGGCGAAGGCATCATGGAGAATGCTATTGCTGTTGGTATTGCCAGGGCGGGCTCAGAAGCTCCGGTTGTTAAGGCTGGATATGCTCATGACTTAAAGGATGAATACTTCGGAGAGCCTCTTCATATACTGGTTATTCCTGCATCACTTCATTTTATCGAAGCGGAAGCACTTGTTGAACTACTGGGTGCACCTGCTGAGATCCTTGAAGGACTTGATGACTGAGGGAAATTGAGGGAAGATATAATAATACATAATAAACATACTACCGAAGACCATGAATTTGAGGGATGAAAAATGGTAAGAGGTTCAGTAGGCGTTATTTTTGGAGAAACAGGGACCTTTGAGTTTAAAGTAATGGTTTTTGACAGTTCCAAAGTATATAGGGGCGCATACGTCAAAGTATGGCATGATGCGTCATCGGACGAGAAAGATCACACATGGGTACTCGGTCAGGTAATGGCTATCAAAAGATACAGCGATTCCTTTTCGATCGAAGAAGCCATGAAAGGTCAGCGTGCAGATAGAAGCGATGACAAGATCGTTGCTGAAGTCATAATAATCGGTTCGAGGGACGATACCGGAATGCTTCGTGCACCTGTGATACCATTCAGTCCGGGAAGCCCCATATTTGCAGCAGACGAGGGACTTACAAGATCAGTGCTCGGACTCACAGGCAATGAAATGAGTATCGGACTGCTTGAAGGCACAAATATCAAGGTACAGTTAAGTGTCAATAGCCTTGTGCAGAAACACTGCAGTATCCTGGCAAAAACCGGAAGTGGAAAGTCATATACTGCATCCGTGCTGCTGGAAGAGCTGCTAGATCAGAACATTCCAATGCTTATTATAGACCCGCACAGTGAATATTCATCTTTGAAGGTTGAAGGTGAGGGCAGTCCGGAAGATTTCAAGCGTTTCGGTGTGAAACCCAGGGGTTACGGGAAAAATGTTACGGTATATACTCCTGCAAGCAAGGCAATCAACCCTGATGCAGACGAGTTGTTCAGGCTCAATGGTATGAATTTGACTGTCAAGGATCTGACATCGATTTTCCCGGACAATTTCTCAACCACTCACACAGGTATATTGTACGAAGCTATACAGAAAGTTCGTACGGAGATGGAAACATACACCATCGAAGATATCATATTTGAAGTTGGAAACGATAAGAGCAAAGCAAAGTGGAATGTAATCAATGTTCTTGAGCAGATAAGGGATACCGGCATCCTTTCACCAAATCCGACTTCTATAGGCGAACTTTTCCAGAAGGGAAAAGCGGCGGTAATTGACTTTAAGGGAGTTGCTCCCGAACTTCAGAGCATGATTGTTGCCAGTCTTTGTTCCAGTCTTTTTGAGTCACGCAAACTCAATCAGATCCCACCTGGAATGCTTGTTGTTGAGGAAGCTCATAATTATGCTCCTGAGAAAGGTTTCAGTAAGACCACCAGTACCGACATTCTCAGGACGATCGCATCAGAAGGTCGTAAATTCGGTCTCGGTATGATGGTTGTTTCCCAGAGACCTGCAAGGGTTGACAAGAATGTCCTCTCCCAGTGCGGTACACAGGTGATAATGAAAGTCACAAATCCTAACGATCTTAAGGCCATAAGCAAGGGTCTGGAAGGTGTGACTTCCTATGTTGAGGAAGAACTCATGCGCCTCCCACCTGGTGTTGCCATGCTTGTGAGCAATGAGATAGAGCGACCGGTGCTTGTAGATATTAGAATAAGGAAATCCAAGCATGGTGGTGAATCTGTCAACGTGCTCAAGGCTGCAAGGACTCCAACTCCACCGCCACCACCTGAGTTAGTTTCAAATCAAAGTCCTGAGCCTGTGGCTCCAACTCCTGTACGCAGGCCAGTACCTGCAGCAAGTTCCACGGTGGAAGCACATGAACATGATGTTCTGGATATTCCGGTAGTCGATTCTCCGGCACAGGATACAAATTTCACACCTCCTCCAAAAAGGCAGCCATCAAGGCCACCACGGGTTGAAGCTACAAATGACGAGGAGTCTGAGGGCGGTAGTAAGTTGTTCAAGAAGCTTTTCAGGGCGAACAAATAATTAACTATGAATACAGTTGAACAGGGTGATTGATATGGCTGCTGACCTGAATGAAAAAGTTAAGAGATATGAGCGACTATTAAGGGAAGCTCTGGATAAGGCTGAAATTGCCCTGATCCCGCAATCTCATATGTTTACAGTAGCCGGAGATTATCGCAATATGGCAAGTTCATACTATAATGATGGTCTTCATTTTGTGGAGACTGATGACCCTGTCAATGCTCTGGTCTGTTTCAGTTACGGACATGCATGGCTTGACGCAGGAGCAAGACTTGGCCTGTTTGACGTCGATGATGACGTGTTATTTACAATATGAAATATTAAGTTATATTAATTGAAGAAGAAATGAAGTATAAATCGGAGAGATCTAATGTCAAATTATCATGTTACACTTGAAGCCGCCTGGTTGGTCAGAGACGTAAAATCAGCAGACGATGCAATTGGAGTTGCAATTTCTGAAGCAGGAAAGCGCCTGAATCCAAAGCTTGACTATGTTGAAGTGGATATCGGAACAACTTTCTGCTCTGCATGTGAAGAGCCATTAAGTAGTGTTTTCATTGTTGCTAACACTGCAATTGTTGGTCTTGTCCTTGAAATGAAGGTGTTCGATGCAGAAAGTGCGGAGCATGCAGCCCGAATTGCAAAATCGGTTATTGGTCGTGCATTAAGGGATGTTCCTCTTGCTGTTGTCGATGTTCAGGAATTTGAGTAAGGTGTTTAAATGGACCGGGCAATAACTGTTGTTGGACATGCAGCAATTGATCTTCTTTTTGACGTTGAGAATATTGCAGTCCACAATGAATCCCATCCTATAATAGATTACAACCAGTACTATGGAGGTGGGGCTGCCAATATTGCAGTTGCAATAGCAATACTTGGCGGAAATGCCCGGCTTATATCTGCCGTTGGTGGGGATTTCGCTTTATCAGGATACGAAGCAGAATTTGAGAAGTACGGTGTTGACCTGTCACTTCTCTACCGGTTCCCTGAGCACAAGAGCACAAGGGCCTTCGTGTTCACTGACAGGGAGCACAACCAGAGTACATATTTCCACTGGGGAGCATCCATAGAACTTAAATGTCTGGAGGCACCGGAAGTTGATTTTGTACACCTTGCAACATCAGATTCGACATATAATGCAAGAATAGCTAAAAAGGCAAAGTTCGTTTCATTCGATCCCGGACAGGACCTTGTAACTTACTCAAGGGAAAACCTTGAAAGCATCCTTGAAAATACCAATATCCTCTTTACAAACAAACATGAGATACAGCGTGTCTGCGATATGACCGAAAAATCCATGGACGATATTCTCAGCATGATCGAAACAGTTGTTGTAACTTATGATGCAAGCGGCAGTAAAATTTACAATAACGGAACTGAAGTGACAATACCTGTGGTTACCGTAAAAGCACTTGACCCAACCGGTGCAGGTGACGCTTACAGAGCCGGTTTCCTGCTTGCTTACACACGCGGCTATCCACTGGAAGTATGTGGCAAGATCGGTTCCACAGTTGCTTCTTTTGCAGTGCAGAGCATCGGATGCCAGACTGATCTCCCAACATGGGAGGTTATGAAGGCACGTTACGAGGAGAATTTCGGTAAACTCGAACTTCCGGCTTAGATTGCAGGCTGGTTCATTTTTTTTTCCTATTTTGATTTGTTTCTAAAATTCCCGTCTTTTTATTACATATTTAATTTATTCAGCAAAATTTTAAATATTTTAGAATATCTATTTACTTCATATTATTTGGAGTGGAGTAAAATTACATCAAAAAAGATTCCCTTTTCTTTAATTGCAATAATTCTTATTATACTTGCAGTTGCGGGATTTTTATACGTGAATTCCTCAGCTGAAACTGGAATCATCACCGATTCAGGTTACACTATAGATGAAGAAGATGTGCAAGTGCATTGGGATGAATATAAAGCTGTAACAGTGAATCTTGGTAATCTAAGGCAAGCGCTTGATAGTGGTAATTTTAGTCTCAGGCTGCTGGATGAGGATGTAGAGATTATAATCTTTGAATCTGACAAACAAGATGGTTACTATCGCGGATATGCTAATGGGGTAGCTGCCAATGAAGCTGAATTTTACTGTGGAAAGGTTTCATCCCATTGTTATGTTGATCTTGGAACTCATTCCTATCATATAGCAAATACAGGGGAAATGAACGGCAACGAAATGGTATATGTTCTCTACATGACCGACTGTGAAAAAGAGGAGCAACGGCATGAACAGTATCCCATTGATCCTCTTACATTTGAGATTAGCAATGAGGATAGTCTGGGTCATAACATCTCCATTGAGATATTCGATCCTTCAAATTCATTGATATTCAGTGAAAACTATTCCATGTCTCCGGGTGAGATCATAAGTTCTCCTGAGGTCAGTGAGGTTCTGGGTACACATCGTTATGTTGTCACACTGGATGGTGATTACAGTTTCGAACAATCTTCAACTGTGGCGCGTTCTACAGGGCTTGGTTCATCTGAGAAGTTGTACTTCAATATTGTTAATGATTCAGAGTATCCTGTGGATGTGGCTGTTGCAATAGCTTGAGAACACAATAGTTTCCACTTTCAAAGCCTTGAATTTCATGGATGCAATGGAAAACTACCATTATCTTGATTTTGTATCTGTAGAAATCGTGTTTATGTGATTCGGACAAACATTGCTCTTTTTTAGCGACATAAAAACAAACAGTAATCTAAAAACAAGGCAACCATCCGCCGAAGGCGGCATGTTCCTATACTGCTAAACAGAAAACATTGCAAAAATCATCACAGATTATATGGATAATTCTGCAAAGTTCAGAGAAGAAAGTACAGGTTAGCTGCGGATAATTCAGTTTATTCTTTTAGGAAAACGCCGGCTTCGCCGGACCCTTCGGGATCATTCTAGATATTCATAAAAGAGATCGGTTTCAATGGAATGATTTCTACAGAGCCTTGATTTTGGCATTACTTTAAATGAACAACGGAAGAAATTACTTTCTCAAGCCCACATTCAATATAGAGTACACCATACAGTGCTTCGATTATAGTCCCTTTTGAATGTTCCATTTTCTCTTTGTTGGCTTTTTCTACATTTTTTGAAGAACCTAGTCTAAAGTCAAATAAGTTCCATTTATCACACAACTTTGACATGTTTTTGTTAGATACAAATTTTGAACGCTTTGCTGTCAGTTCTCCGGTGCTTGAAATGTTGGGTTCCCAAAGAACATGGGTCATTGCCAGACTAATTGCGGCGTCTCCTATAAAAGCCAGCACTTTTGCAGCTTCATCCAAATTTAAATATGACTCAAAATCATAATTCTTCTCTTTTGGAAACGGGTGGTTTTTTAGCTGATTAAAGAGATTTTTTGTTTCTGGTTGGAAGAATGCCAGTATTATAAGGTTTGGTTCAATGAATTTATGATCAAAGTACTTTTCAATTTCAGCCATCTTATTATCTTTTATATTCTGTATGGTGTCTTCCATTTCTTTTAATTCTGAAATCAATTTATTCATCTTATTTCGCTTGTTTTTGTTATTATCTGGAAGAGATTCAATTTGTATTTCCAATTCGTTTCTAATAATTGAAAAGTTGTCAAATAATCCCTGAACGTTCCATATTAATTTAGAGTGAGATTCACTCATCAGTTTATTGCTCATCTTATCCCCCTTTAAAAATCATTATTGTGAATGCATCAGTTTCTTGTAATCCATTCAATTACATTATTAATTTCCGAAATAGTACCATTTTTTGAATCATATGTCCAACTCTGGTTGAAAACACCTTCATCGACACTTTGCATTCCAAAACTGCCGATTGACAATGCAAAAAAACGATTTTCATTTTGTTTTTGTTCATTGCATAAAGATACTATTTCAGGAGACAGTCCATAGAGTACAAAGTCTGAAATTACTAATAGATCGGCTTTTTTGTAATTTTCTTCTGCCATCATCCTTATGCCTTCATATAAAGCAGGTGCAACATCGGTACCTCCATGAAAACTCATTTTAAGGAAATCTATAAGATCATGGATTCCTTTAGGAGGTGTGAGTTCAAGTGTATCGATTGAGGTGCTGAAATTTATTAGATAACAATTTCTCTTTTGATTAATTGCTTGAGATGACAAACTAAGTGTTAATGCTTTAGCTATATTCTCCGGTGCACCTGACATTGATCCGCTTGTATCAACACAAATAATAATTGGTCCCTTCTTTTCTTTATCATCAACAGTTACGGTTTTCTCAACATTTTCCTCATAGATTTCTGATCTGTAACCTTGTTTTGAAAAACACATAAGTCTGTTCTCTACATACTTCAAATCAAAAAGTAAGGAAATATCAGAATCACTTAAAAGGGCAAGTTCCTGTGGAATAACATTTTCCAGATATCTTCCAAGTTCAATGCCAATGATCTCTTCATTAGAATGAACATCTGGTTTTGTGACGCAGTATTGGATAGTTGAATTAATAATCTCTGTACGATGGGATTGCTGTTCTCTATGTAATCTTCCCATCAGTTCACATAGTTCTCTGACTTTTTCATCATTTTTAAGATATTCTGCCCATTTTTTCAAAACAGAGATATCTTGTTGACTTAATCTGCCAGCACTTAAATCCCACAGGATTCCTGATTCAAGCCCGAAATCATCAAACACATCTTTTAATTGTTTTATTGTTTCAAACCAGTCTTCTAATTCTGTTAGCAACTTGTTCCGACGTGATTGGATTTCCTCAATCTGCCATTCAAGTAACTGTTTATCATACTCTTTCTCCCATGCTTCCTGTTCATTTCTACGAATGGCATTAAGATTATCTTTGATGTTTTCTTTGTTTTCTTTTTTAGTCGTATTAAATGTCTTTTCTCTCCAAAACTTGACGCTAACAGATGGTTGTAGTAGTTTGTATTTTTGCAGATCAGTATTTATTGATTTTTTAGATCCTCCATATGCTCTAAAATGCCTTTGTGCATGGAGCAAATTATTCTTATGTTCCTCAAAAGGTTCCGATTCCTGCAAATAATTGAAAGTCTCTTTTTCCCACATACTAACTTTTTTAGTCAGCTCTTTTTCAAATTCACCATCATTTTGATTGGGAAAATATCCTGTACTAAGCCTTTTTACCTGCCCAGTTACTTTAGCAATTTCATCTTTATGAAGTTGCATGAGATTGCACCTTTTCCAACAAATGCTCTGCGTTCAGTTTATGATTTTCCAGATCATCAAGGAAAGATATGAATGTATTAAGCACAAGTTCCCTTTTTCCTGCCGGTACAAATGGTGTTTCATTCAGTTTTCTTTGAGTACCGATGTAAGATTTAGCATCATTGGTTATTTTCTGAAGAGAGCTTATTGATTTTTTGCAATCCTCAACAAAAGTATTTTTTATCCTCGGGTCTACAGGTTTTTCAGTTCCCTTTTCTATTTTGATGGGTGGAGTTCTATCAAGCCAATCTACAAATGAGCCCCCATCATAACCAGAATCCCACCCATACTTTTTAACATCTTCTTTTATTTTTATTTTGCACGACTTTTTACCATTGAAGTTGCATTGAATACGGGATTCGATATTTCCATTTTCATCAATTGGATTGAAATTTTTTGCTGTATCCAAATATTCAATTGGTATATAAAATCGAATAGTAATCTCATTATTTCTATAATATGAGTCTTTGACAACTTCTGCTGAAACGGAAAAACATTGCTTCTCTGCAATTTCTTCGGTATCGTAAATATCTTCTGTATAATAAAAAGTGTTTGAGATACCTTTTTCAATATCTTTGTGCTCAGCTTCCCACATATTTAAATCATCTTTGTTGGCATATCCAAATTCTTTCACACATTTTTCAATAATATCATTCATCTGATTTCTGTTATCTTCCAGTGTCCAGAGGCAGTGTCTTAATATCAACGTATCAACAGGTATTACTTCACTGCGGTCACACAGAAAAGCAGATGTTTTTAAGATATGTGCAATTTTCTGCCACCTGCGGTCAGAAACATAAACAGAAGTTTCAGGATTGTTTGTATTGAACTCTTCTAATGAAACTCTGACTGAATTTATAATGGAAAATACTTCATCTGAAATTTTAACTTGAGATATTTTGACGGAAAGACTTTCCCATTCATGGTGAGAAAACTGTAATTCTTCTGGAATTTTAATATCATATGAAACATTATCCCCATTAAGCAGCTTTTCAAAATTCTCACGTTCTTGCATGGGATTTACTATTATTCTCATTATAAAGCGGTCATAAAGGGCTTCTAAACCTTGATTTGGTGGCGGAGTTTCATTACTTGCCGCAACCAATGCTTTCAATGGAACTTTTTCATCCTTTCCATTATTACGAAAAATCCTCTCGTTTATAATCGTTAACAGTGTGTTCAAAATGGCTGGACTACTTTTCCATATTTCATCAAGAAAAGCAAAGTCTGCTGTTGGCAAGTATCCTTCAGTTTTACGAATGTAATTGTCCTGTTTTAACTCTTGAATGCTCACGGGTCCAAAAACCTCTTCAGGCGTGCTAAACCTTTGCATGAGATATTCGAAGTGAGTTGCATCTTTAAACACATGTGATAAACGGCGTGCTATCAGGCTTTTTGCAGTACCTGGCAAGCCATACAGAAAAATAGATTGACCGGAAATTGTTGAAAGAAGTGATATTGCAACGATTTCTTCTCGTTCGTATAATCCATTAGAACAAACATCAATTAAATCTGTAACTCTTTTTTTCATGGAATCATTTGCTTGTTGATTATTCATAGTTAACTCAGCCATGGCGCTTGATTTGTTATTGAATTAATTTTGTTGATTTTTGGTTTAATTGCTTTAGTCTTCAATACTAACAATAAATGAACTTGGATTATATTATAGTTTCAAAGATAAATAATTTAATATTTATTCCGTATTAAACAGTTTTTTGTTGGAAAAGCCATTTTTTCTCCTATGTTAGTATTAACTTCTGAATTATCTTATCTTCGCACCTCTTCACAACATATTTATAAAAATAAAAATCAAAGACTTTTTATATACTTGGGATTATATAATATTTTGATGATGGAACCTCAGGAACTGACAACCGATGAAGAGATTCATCCAGAAGACGAAAGCTCTCTGGCAAATGGAAAGAAGCCTTCCAGATTATCTGTTTTTATTGATAATCTCAGGTCCGGAATCCATTCCATAAGGCATCCACGTACAAAGCTGCCGGATTACGATCCGGAGCTTCACGACCCTTTGCTGGAATTCGAGGTCCCTGATGGTTTTAACGAAGTTGAACGTTACTGGGTAAATGAACCTTATTCATTCGTTTCCATATTGGAGAGAGGGAATATTCACAATTATCACGTTGCAGAGCCAAAGTTGACATTATATGAAAAAGACATCCTTGAGAGGGTATATGATGACCTGCAGGACATTCTCAGCCTTGGGGGAGTCAACACAGAAAGAAACAGAGAAACCGTGCTCATGGAGCACGCATTAACTCTTTTTAACAGGTATCACGCAAGTCTTGATATAGCTTCAACTTACCGGATATTCTACTATCTGAAACGTAATTTCCTGGGTCATGACCGCATAAATTCATTGATGCTGGATTCCAATATAGAGGATATTTCATGCGACGGTATAGGTGTTCCTGTTTTCATGTACCACAACAAATATCGTAACATCAAGACAAATATCTCTTTCAGTGAGGAGGAACTCAACTCCCTTGTGATCAAGCTTTGCCAGAAAAGTGGGAAGCATATATCCATTGGAGAACCCATGGTGGATGCAACCCTTCCTGACGGCTCACGTCTGCAGGCAACCCTTGGCAAAGAGATCACAACAAGAGGCAGCTCATTTACCATCAGGAAGTTCCGTGGGGACCCGATCACACCTATCGACCTTGTAAATTACAACACCTGTAACATTGAAATGATGGCATACTTCTGGCTTGCAATGGAAAACGGGGATTGTGCCATATTTGCAGGAGGTACCGCATCCGGAAAGACATCTCTTCTCAACGCGGTTTCACTATTCGTCCCACCTCTGTCAAAGGTTGTATCCATTGAAGATACCAGAGAGCTGATGCTTCACCATGATAACTGGATAGCAGGTGTCACACGTAAGCCATTGAATGTAAACAGTTTAGGTGAGATATCCATGTATGACCTGTTGCGTTCAGCCCTGAGGCAGAGACCGGAGTATATTCTTGTGGGTGAGATAAGAGGTGAGGAAGCTCTCACATTGTTCCAGGCCATATCCACGGGTCATGCCACGTATTCTACAATGCACGCAGGTGACGTGCAGACAGTTGTCAACAGGCTTGACAGTCCTCCACTTAATGTTCCTCATGTGATGCTCCAGTCCCTTGATATCCTGAGTATCCAGGTGCAGACATTTGTTAACAACAAAAGGGTGCGCAGGACACAGAGCCTTGTTGAATTTACAGGGATAGACTCAAAGACCGGTTATATACGCATAAATGAACTTTATCGATGGGACCCTATAAGCGATACCTTTGTGAAAACCGGGGACTCGTACACCCTTAACAAGGTTATGGTTTCCAGAGGATGGGACAGGAACAGACTTGCAGAGGAACTGGATAACAGAGCCCGTATTCTTACGTATCTCTGTGAGAAGAATATGAGGGATTATGTGAGAATATCCCTGGTAGTGCAGGCTTATGATGCAAACCCTGATGATGTCATTGATGCAATAGAGGCAGACAACCTGCAGACAATGATAGAACAGAACATGTAGGAGTATCTGTTATGGATATAATCGATTCGGCTGCCCACCTGATATTTGGAAAATATGTGAGAAAACACATCTACCGGTATGAGGACCAGCGTTTGTTGATACGCAAAGCCGGAATGGGTATGCTGATAGAACAATACATTGCCCAGACCTATTTCTTTTCACTTTTAATAGCATTACTTGCCGGTTTTATAGGCCTGTTTGCAGGCTATTACCTGCTTGGGGATGTAAGACCCCATATGCTTGGTATTGGCACCGGGCATCCATGGATATCGTCGAATTTCCATGTCCTGCTAAGTATAGGCCTGGCTGGTCTGTTCTCTATTGTTGCATCTTCACTTACATATTATATATTCATGTCAATACCTGAGGTTCAGGCAAATGTCCGGAGTACTCTCATCAATCAGTCTCTCCCGCACACAACCGCGTATCTCTATGCAATGAGCCGTGGTGGGGGGATGAACCTCATAGACATTATGAAATCACTGGCACAGAACTATTACATTTATGGTGTCGCTGCTGAAGAAGTGGGTTTCATTGTAAAGGATATGGAATACTACGGCACAGACCTGCTTCATGCAATCGACCGCGCAGGCCAGAGAACTCCTTCCAAGAAGTTCAAGGATTTTCTGGACGGGCTGACATCCATCGTGACAAGTGGCGGTGATATTGGTTCCTATCTCAGGGCCAAGAATGACCAGTATCGTCTTACCGCAACCAAGGAACAGAAAATATTCTTTGAGACCCTTAGTGTACTTGCAGAAGTGTATATCTCCGCTTTTGTTGCGGGTCCGCTTTTCCTTATCACAATTCTTGTGATTCTCGGACTTGTAAATTCAAGTTCTACCAGTATTCTTTATCTGATAGTTTATCTGATAATACCAATCGGGACAGTGGTCTTCCTTCTTCTCCTTAATTCATTGACAAATGATAATCCGAAAATTCCTGATTTTTATGTGGTGGAGAAGAAACTGGATGTTTTCTCTCATATTACGTTGAAAGAAGGTGACCCGGATGAAGAGAAAAAAAGGAAAAAGATGCATTATTATTCCAGAATAGTAAAGTTTGTGGATACAATCACTCATCCGCTGGCACTTTTTACAAACAATCCGCTATATGTCCTTATTATCACAGTGCCTGCAGCACTTATTTATTTTATCTACATGGTTAACGGATATATCAATGTTGCAAATGTTCTCTATATCAACAGTTTTAATGTTCTGACCGTAAGCATAGTTGATGACCAGATATACATTGCCCTTATCATCCTGCTGGTGCCGTATATCATATTCGATGAACTGCGCACTTACCGTGTAAACCAGATAGAATCCAATATCCCGGATTTTCTCAATAACCTTGCCAGCATAAATGAGGCAGGTATCCTTCTTGTGGATGCTATTGTTATGAGCATGCAGCTTAAGATAGGCATTCTACATTCAGAGGTAAAGCGTCTTGTCAATGATATTTCATGGGGAACAAAGCTTGACGATGCTCTGAAAAAGTTCGAATTCAGGATACGCACGGAAATGACAAGACGTATCATCAATCTCATAATCAAGGCCAATGAAGCCACCAGTGACATAAAAAGTGTGCTGACAATTGCAGCTCATGATGCCGATATCCAGAGACAGCTCAAAAAAGAGCGCAATGCTGAGATGTTTGTGTATGTCTTCATCATCTACATCTCTTTCATGGTTTTCCTGTTCATTGTTTACATACTGGCGGCTTATTTCCTGCCGGCAATGCCTGCATCTACTGAAGGTGCCATTGCTGGTTTAAGTCTGTCAACGACTTTTGATCTTGAAAAATATACATTGATATTTTTCCATGCAGCCATGATACAGGGTTTCTGTTCCGGTCTGGTGGCAGGAAAAATGGGAAACGGAAACATCCATTCAGGTTACAAGCATTCCATCATGATGATGTCCATTGCTTACCTGCTGTTTGCATTCTTCATCTGAGGTAAAAATATGAGAACACAGCATGAACACAAAATAAAATCCGGGGTCTTAAATTTCTCACAGGATGAAACGGCAGTTTCCGAGATAATCGGTGAGGTGCTTATGACTGCCATAGCAGTGCTTGCATTTTCAGTATTAGCTGTGTTCGTGTTCTCTTATCTTGAGTCTGATAGTGCTGTGCATGCAGACGTAGACGGCTGGGTTGATGTCGATTCGGATACGATCTACCTGAGGCACTCAGGTGGTGAGAGTATTGATCTGGGTAAAGTGGAAATAATCCTTAATCTGAATGGCACGCGCAGGGACATGCCCTCATCAGAGCTTAAGCAGATACTTGGAAGCGGCAGCTGGCACCTTGGACAAACAATTGAGATCGATACTGATCTATTGTGGAATACTACTATCAATGAGGATGATTATGTTGGTATGATTTTGCTGCAGACAGCTTCAAACATTGTCGTCGAAAGTGGATCTCTTCTTGGGGAAGAGATTGGAATGGAGTCCGGATCAGGTGGCAATACAACACCTTCACAATATGCTCCGGTTGCTGATTTCACATATTCACCTTCAAACCCTGGCACATATGAAACAGTTACCTTTACTGATCAGTCTTCAGATTCGGATGGAACTGTTGTCGGATGGTCATGGAACTTTGGTGATGGTGATACTTCTGCTGACCGGAATCCTTTACACCAGTACTCAGCCGCAGGAAATTACACCATAATTCTTACTGTCACAGACGATGACGGAAATACAGACAGCACTTCCCGGAGCGTGACCGTTGTTGCTCCTTCAGGTACTTATGCAGGCAGTATAACCCTGAATAAACCGTCAAAAGGCGGCGTAATAAAAGATGGTGGTTATATCAGTTTTACAAATGATGGAAATTACAGATATATAGAAATAGACGGCACCAGATATGATCTGGACCAAAATGATGAGATTAAACTTGAAATTGTAAATGACCAGACAACAGGCACCATCTCTATGAATGGCGGTAGTTCCCAGATATCAACCTTTGATCTGAATGTTAATTTATACATAAATGATGTCTTGCAGGATACCGGTCAGGTTACCAGTATTTATGTCCAGCCACTATCAAATTTCTATTCAACTTTAAAGTATGAGCTTCCATCCTATTCCAGTCAGACATACCTTAAAGCAGACAGCGATGTAATTATTAACTGGGAGACCAACAGCTCTGCTATTAATATTTCGAACATAGGCTTCTACGATTCAGGAACCACTCAGGTTAATTTCGATCCTTCAGGCACCTATATAACCTGTAGTGGCTACTATGAGCTTTCATCGCCTGATGAACCGGGAGAGCCATCTGTTCTTCCTGTATCAAGATGGAAGTTCGATGAGAATTCAGGTACAATTGCCTATGACAGCATTGGCGATAATGATGCCTCTATTTACAATGCAAAATGGTCCACAGGTACATCAATAAATGGTTCAGCTATGTATTTTGACGGAAATGATGATTATCTTGTGGTTTCAGATGACGATTCGCTTGATTTTGATCAGAACATGAGCCTGGTGTTCTGGCTGAGGCTCAGAAGTGATAATAATGACTACTGTATAATCGGCAAAGGAATGAATGATCAGGATAATTTTGATCTCTTTGTCAGCAGCGGAGAACTCTGGTTTGAGTGGACAAGTGCCGGTTATCACTATGTGACAACATCTGGAATGAACCTTCAGAAAAATACCTGGTACCAGATAGGTGTTGTTGTTGATGGAAGCGATGTGAAATTCTATAAAGATGCCACATTTGTCGAATCACTTTCAATGAACGGTTTACCACTTGTAGCTAATAATAATGATATGTGGATCGGCAGGCAGAACTATGGAAGTAATAACTATTACCTGCGCGCTTATCTCGATGAGCTTGAAATATACAATGTAACGCTGGATGAGTCGGATATGGCAGACTACTACGTGAGGACGAATCCATGAGTGAAACGGCAAAAAAGACTCATAGTGTCTGGAGAAAGCAAATGAATACTAAAGATCTGATCTCCGGTGAGGATGCCATCTCTACTGTCGTCTCTGCAGTCCTTCTCTTTGGCATAGTGGTATCTGTGATTACGCTTGTTCATGTGCAGTATATTCCGGAATGGAAAACATCTGCTGAACAGTCACATATGGACGATGTTTTTTATGATATGGCAGGAATGAAAAATCAGCTTGATATTCTTTCAGGCTATGCCAGAACGGATCCTTCTACGAGTCTTTCCATAAGTGTTCCGATAAAAATGGGCGGAGCTTCGCTGCCTATGTTCAGTTCTGAGAAATCGAGCGGAAGACTTACTGTTAATGGGGACGATTTCGGACTTATTATTGTGGGAACCACTCCGGGAATTGATTACGATAGTGATTCGTTCCTCATGGATCTTGGAACTGTAAGTTACCAGTCTGACAATAATTATTTTGTAGACCAGAAATACGTTTATGAGGGTGGAGCTCTTATTCTGTCCCAGAACAGTTATTCATTGATGCGTCTTGGTCCGCAGATGGATATCAGGAAGGCTGGCAATTCCAGCAATATTACCGTGGAATTTAATGTAATTGACTTGAATGGTCCCCGCAAGGCCATCAGCAGTAATTCTATTGAGGAGGTCAATTTCAGAACCAATGGTTCTGATTCCCTGTACTGGGATGGTGTCCTGTTCACTGATATGACTATGACCGTTCAGACATCGTATGCATCGTCCTGGGAAAGCTATTTTGAAACAATTGCAGATGACGCAGGAATTGACGCAGGGGATTATTCTGTTAGTTCTAATGATACTGCAGTTGTATTTTTCCTTGAGGGCAGTTCCGGGGAAGATATTAAGATTAATGTGACAAAGACCTATTTTGATGCAAGACTTAATCTTTTGTCCTGATATTCTGTACTAAAAACAAAGTAATCATCCGCCGAAGGCGGCACATTCCCATGCTTTTGCACAGAAGATTATTACAGAGATCATTGCATTTGTATATAAAAATCGATTAAAGTACTGAGAAGAAAGTACAGGGGTTTTGCAGATTATTTTGTCTTTTATTGTGGGAAAACGCTGTCTTTGCCGGACCCTTCGGGATCACTTAAGTTATTCATAATCCCTGATAAATCAGTACAGAAGCTTATTGCATTTCTATAAGTGCTTATTTCAGACACATCTTAGTTGTGCCAATGCTTAGTTTCATCAATAATGAGATCAAATCTTCAAACGGGGATTTCTGATGATAAAGGAAGCTATGCTATATGAGAAACTTGATGATGCTAAGGTTCAGTGCAGACTATGTGCACACAGATGCAGGATAGCACCCGGAAAACGTGGTTTTTGTGCTGTGCGGGAGAACCGGGACGGAACCCTTTATACGCTGAACTATAATGTAGTTTCCAGCGAGGCTCTGGACCCGATTGAGAAAAAACCTCTGTATCATTTCCACCCGGGCACTTCGGTCTATTCTCTTGGAACTATCGGTTGTAATTTCAGGTGTAAGCATTGTCAGAACTGGACTATCTCGCAAATAAGTATAGATGAGGCAAATGCCATTGAAATGAGTCCGGAACTGGCTGTTAAAAGAGCTGTTGCTTCAGGTGCCAGGTCTATTGCGTGGACCTACAATGAACCGACTATATGGTTTGAGTATACTTATGATTGTGCCAGGCTTGCTAAGGAGGAGGGACTTGCCACGGTTTATGTTACAAATGGGTACATAACTAAGGAAGCTCTGGAAACGATTGCTCCGTATCTGGATGCTTTCAGGGTGGACATCAAGGCTTTTACTGAGGATTTCTACAGGGAGATTGCAAGTGCAGAACTTGCACCTGTTCTTGAGTCTGCAAAGCTTGCAAGGGAGATGGGTATGCATGTGGAGGTTGTGAATCTTATTATTCCGACATTGAATGATTCTGAGGACGAGATTCGGGATATGTCAAAATGGATATATGAGAATCTGGGTGCGGATACTCCTGTTCATTTTACGCGTTTCCATCCTTACTATAAGTTGCAGGATATTTGTTCCACGCCACTTGATACGCTGGAGAGGGCTTATTCCATCGCACGGGAAGAGGGAATAAAATATGTGTACATAGGCAATGTTCCGGGAAATGGTCATGAACATACTTTTTGTCCTGAATGCGGAGAATTGCTTATTGAAAGAGGAATGTTTGGAATGGACTCTAATAAGCTAACTGAAAGGCGGGCTTGCCCGCGTTGCGGTGAGGAAATAAGTATTGTGTCTGATGACTGGGACGGGTGTAGAGTTTAATATTATTCAATATTTTATAAAATATTGAATATGTAACATTATGTTGTTACGTTTATTAAGGTAGTCCCTATATCAACCCCTTTGTTTCTATTGGAACATATATTTTATAAGGTATATGATTATCATCATAATGATGAATTAATTTATCCGGTTAAAAAATGGGGTCAAAAAAGAACAAAAAAGACTGCGCAATCAAAAGCTTTAAAAACAATAAGTGCGTTAGTGAGTTTCGCGCGTGAGCGCCATGCTGAGAGCCGCAATAACTCAGTTGGTAGAGTGTCTGGCTGTTAACCAGAATGTCACAGGTTCGAGCCCTGTTTGCGGCGCTTCAAACTTTTTTCACATTGGGCCTGTAGCTTAGCCAGGTTAGAGCGCTCGGCTCATAACCGAGCGGTCACCGGTTCGAATCCGGTTAGGCCCACTTAAAAACATTAGATTATTATGTGAATAGCTGCGCTTTTGTGCTCTGCCGCACCAAAATACAAATGTCAATCACTTTATTGGCAACAAAAAAATGGCTAATTAAAGTCTATTCTCTTCAGACAAAACGGCAGTGATACCAGCAAGCAAAAATCATTCAGAAGAAAAAGATATAACCTTATTCCTGAGTCTCTTTCTCTGTTTCTGACAGAAGTTGTTTATAATATCCAGCAGCTTCCTTGTAGTGTTCTTCAGCTGCAACATGATCCTTATTCTTAATCGCAGCCTTTGCGCGTTCTTCGGAAATTTCAGCCAGTTTCTGTATAACCTGTTTTTGATTTGCTGGTGCGTATCCGTATGCTGATTTTGATTCTACGATCAATGATTGTTCAGGTGTGATATTATTATCACTTGTCATTTCATGTTTAGATATCAAATCCTGCAATGCTTTTGTCACAAAGTCAGAAACAGTTCTATATTCTTCAGGATACGATTTGACAATTTCCTGAACCTTCGTTTTTATTCTGGGACCTACACTCGCATTTATAATACCACTACTTGTACTTGCCATGTTCTCGCTTGTTAGATTATAACAATAGTTATTAATAAGTAGTTAATATGAAATATTAAATTATATTATTAAATAACACCGAAAGTTATTTATGGGTAATAAATTATATGATATGCTGTTAAAAACTATGAGATAATTTATGTGGCTAATAAAAAAACGAAAAGCCACATAAACCGTACCTGTTGCATGTTCTCAAATGCTGCAACCTTAATAAGATGCTGAATCACACTTAATGTGGGTGATGATAAGAGACAGAAGTGATTGAAAACCATTGATAACCGGCATGTACCCGGATTGTTGAAGCTACAAAGTTCTTGCATATACCGTTTAGTATACTACTGTAAATACTATACTTATTCTCCCGGAAATTATCTTTATGAATATAAGAAATGCCTGTTGCACGCTCTGCACAGACACACTGCTTGAAAGAGTAAAGTGTTCTAATCCTGAGTGCAATAATTTCGAAGCGCGCTTGTGGCTTGATGAAAAAGGCCAGTGCATGGAGTGCCAGAGAAAAGATATTAAGGAAAAAGCTCTTTCGGGCCGCGTGGACCTGCTGAATTGATTCACAAACTGGAATCAGTACATTTACTCTTTCCTCCCCATTTTTAATCCCTGTATTTGCAAAGCAATAATGTTGTAATTAAAATCAGCGTTATCAATGCGGTATTTTAACGCTGGTTCCCGGGAGTTTTTCAGATGACCTTGAGTTTTCTTCTATTTTTCATATCCTGCCCCGACAATTGCAATTCCTGTGTAATCTTAATCATGTGGAAGTAATTCAAAACCTAAAAGATTGCATCCGGACTTTCAGATACATCTGCTGTGATTGAAAACGCGATGCTGGAGGGCTTTGTCTTGAAGCCAGGATATTTTCAACTTAGCAAACAATAAAATATACTTAAGCGAAATAATTATTATACTATTGTGCATATATATATTTTGAATTATTGTGCATGCTTACAGGTGATCAAACTACTATCTGGGTATTTCAGAATAGTAGTCTCTGAAAAAGAAATTGAAGACCAGACTGGAAGTTATATGTTGGTGGAGGTGTTTCATAATTAAAAAAAAATTGCTTAACAGGGAAATAATCACATCCATACGCCCCGCTCCGTCTTCGAACTCAATCCTCTGGAAGCTATTATTTCCTTTAGTACTTACCGCAGTGATCCTGATTAGCTTTTACTCCGGTATATTCTGGTGGCAGCAGGAGCAGCAAGTGGAAGATCATGCCTACAGGACAATATCTTTTGTCTTGGAAGAATACAATCATTCACTTGAGGAGCAGTCCTCCACATTAGCTGCAGAATTAAACTGGATAGTTGCAAACGGACAATTTGAAGAAGCACTTATGGAGCGTGATGTGGACCAGTTACAGAATAAATCTGGTCATTTGTACGAAAGACTTGCTTCGGTGCACAGTATAACTCACTTTTA
Organism: uncultured Methanolobus sp.; assembly: GCF_963665675.1. NCBI lineage: Archaea > Methanobacteriati > Methanobacteriota > Methanomicrobia > Methanosarcinales > Methanosarcinaceae > Methanolobus > uncultured Methanolobus sp. Next base: position 2,683,453 of record NZ_OY762426.1, read on the forward strand.
CTTTCAGGGACCAGATAGCGTGAACATCCTGCGTGTCCATAATCCTGATAAAAGTGGCGATCTTATCAATCGTTTTACTACACTTGAAACTGAAAGAACAGGGAACATCTCCAGTGGTATTGAGCTGGGACCACTTGGTACTTTTACGCTACGTGTGGTTAAGCCGGTATACTACAATGGAACACTGATCGGCTACATAGAACTGGGTAAAGAGATTGAAGATATCCTGTCCTCAGTTACCCGTAAATCCGATTCAGAGATGGGTGTTTTTATCTATAAAGACAAATTGAACCGTTCCAGCTGGGAAAATGGTATGAAAATGCTCGGACGGGATGGAAACTGGAGTCATTATTCCACACAGGTTCTGATTTACAGTAGCATGGCTTTTCCTCCTGAAATTGATCAGATTATCAAATCTGAAAAAATGACAACCGGTCATATTGAACGGAAAACAATGAAGGAAGTCGAAAGTGACAACAAAACATGGTATATGACCTTTCTTCCGTTAACAGATGTTTCGGGCACCGAAGTAGGATATATGGTTGTAATGAAGGATGTTACGGAAGAAAAAAGAATATTTACTACCAATCTAAAAGTGATTATTTCCGGATCGGCTCTGATCTTTACGTTACTATTTTTCTTCTATTTCATGATACTGAATAAGACCGATAAAAGTATACTGGCAAATCAACAGGAACTCATAAACAGTGAGGAAAAGTTCAGGAATATTTTTGAAGGTGCTGTTGAAGGCATAAAGGTCGTGGATGTTGAATCTGATAAATTCAGGTATGTCAATCTTGCTCTATGTGACATGCTTGGCTACAGGGAAGAAGAACTCATGCAAATGAAGGCAATCGACATCCATCCGGATAATGATCTGGAAAAAGCTCTGGTTGAATCGGAAAGTCAAAGCAGCAATAAGAAAACTTTGCAATCGGATATTCCGTGTCTGCGAAAAGATGGGACAATAATCTATGCGGACATAAGTATTTTCCATGCCTTGATAGACGGAAGGGAATGCACAGTTGGTTTTTACACAGATGTCACTGAACTTAAGAATATAGAAAAAGAAATACAGGAGGCAAACCTTGCAAAGATTGCAGCAGAAGAGTCAAGTCGCATCAAAAGTGAGTTCCTGGCAAATATGAGCCATGAATTACGAACTCCCTTAAATTCTATAATTGGTTTTTCCGATATGCTTCTAACTGAAGCATTTGGCAGTCTCAATAAGAAACAATTTAACTATGTCAATAATATTTCTGCCAGTGGTAAACATCTGCTTGAACTTATCAATTCCGTCCTTGATCTTTCCAAAGTAGAGGCAGGAAAGATGGAATTAAATTATGAGGAAGTTGAAATAATTCCTGTTTTCAAAGAAGTAAAAGACGTGTTGGGTCCGATGGCTGCTAAGAAAAATATTGCGCTGAAATGTAATATGAGTGAACAATTCCCAATATCAATTTATGCTGACAGAATAAAATTCAAGCAGATACTCTACAATCTTATAAATAATGCAATCAAATTTACAGATCCCGGGGGATGCGTCAGCTTTGATGTAAGCATAAAAGACAATATGCTATATGTTTCGGTGACTGATACCGGGATCGGGATCTCCGAATCTGACCGTAAAAAACTGTTCAGCCCGTTTGGCCAGCTTGACTCTTCAACTGCAAAAGTCCATCAGGGTACAGGACTTGGCCTGTATATTGTCAAAATATTTGTCGAACTTCACGGAGGAGAAGTGTGGATAACAAGTACACCGGGGGAAGGAAGCACTTTTAGTTTCTGCATCCCGTTACGAAAATAACTTTTATTAACCCGGAACAATTAAACCTGTATAATTCCTGCTATTTTAAGGAAGTTACCAAATAGCTTTCTCCCTGTGTTGCGATATTCGTCTGCAAGTAAATCGAAGTCTCTGGTCAGCATTTCCCTGTCCATTTCCCTGAGTTCGGGGTCGCTGTCCAGCCATACCCTGAACATTTCAGGTGTAAGTTCAAAGTGTCCCTGTATCCCATACGCATTTTTACCTGTTTTTACTATCTGGTGTCTGCAGTATTTCCCTGTTGCAAGAAGTTCCATTTCATTTGTAATATCCACGGTTTCACCATGCAAATGGAATATTTTAACAGGATTTTCAAGACCAGTGAAAAGATGGTCATTGGTATGTTCTTCTTTTATATTGACCGAATAGTAATCGCCGTCACCGCCTCTGAACCCGATCTCTTTTACCTCATTGGGATGAACAGAACCTCCGCATGCTTTGACAAGTGACTGCATCCCCAGACAGATACCCAGATAGGGTATGCCTGCATCAATTGTTTTTCTTATCATCTCAAGTTCATTCAACATCTTTTCTGTTGTGTCGTTGGCACTGTCAGGTCCCCCGAGGACAATGACTGCAGAATAATTCTCCGGTTCCGGGAATTCTTCTCCTGCATTCAGGTCAACAATTTCGTAATTAATGTTGTTTTTAAGAAGTAGTCCCTTTAGTATCCCGGGTCCTTCCCGTGTGATGTTCTTTACTATAAGCAGGCCCATGGGTCTGTATATATCATCTATGGGATAAATTAATTATGAGGAACGAACGCGTGTTCCCTGAAAAGATGATCATGATTTAAAAGTGATAAAAGATGTTTCGCCTAAAGGAAGGATTCCGGAACTATTTTTGAGGGACGCGAACCCTTTACGTTTTTGGAAATTTCAGAAATCCTTCCTTCCCGGGTATTTTTTGACAAATTGGGGTCCATCAACCACGCTTGTCACACTACCAACCAATTATCCAACCAGTAAATCATACTGCACGGTAATTCCCTAATAACTTCATTCTCTTTGTGTCTCCTGAAGTTCATATACGTTCATCACCCATTTCTTCCAGTGCAGCTGAGTAAAAATGATATGCATGTTCATTGAAGCAAATCAGTCTCACATCTTCCAGTAAGCTACCTGTCCTGAGATGTTCCAGTATAGTGCTTACAGCAATCTCTGATGCTCTATCTACCGGAAAGGCGTAGGCTCCGATACTGATACCAGGAAATGCGATGCTTCTGGCATCATACTCTTCTGCCAGGATGAGCGAGTTCATGTATGCATTTTCCAGAAGTTGTTCTTCCATGGAGTCTCCACCTTCCCACACAGGACCAACGGTATGTATTACCCACTTTGCAGGAAGAAGATATCCTTTAGTAATTCTGGCTTCACCTGTGGGACATCCTCCAAGAGTGCGGCATTCTTCAAGAAGCTCTGGACCTGCAGCATGATGGATAGCGCCATCAACGCCTCCTCCTCCAAGAAGCGAGTTATTGGCCGCATTAACTATGGCATCAACTTTCTGTTCAACAATGTCGCCCATGATTACATTAATGATTTCGGTGATATCCATAATATTCCTCATATCTCTTGGTTTGTTATTGAACTTATATCTAAACTATGAGTGCTATTTCTTTGGATTTAGTTATGGGAATATGAAGAGTTATGGAGACTGTCGGAAAAGTCCCCGCACAAGACAATTTCTGACATGTGAGCAGAGTTAAATAGTCTGGAACTATAATAAAATCAGCATCAATAGTCGTCTTAAAGAAAATTAGAATTAATGTGTACTTAACAATTGTTGCTATAATTAATCCTGATATTCATACAAACCGACTTTTCCGACAGTCTCTATTAAGTATTTGATCTCATCTTTCTATTGCAGAGTCCATATATAGTACAAATGTAAATATTACAGTGATTGAAAATGATGACCAGATTCACCGCATACATTGAGAAAGACGTAGAAACAGATTGTTACGTTGCAATTGTTCCGGGCATCCCAGGAGCTCATACACAGGCGGATACGCTGGATGAGTTACAGGCAAGGTTAAAAGAAGTGATTGAACTCTGTCTTGAAGAAATGGACCCAGAGGACAAGGGATACATCCCTGAGTTTGTTGGTCTTCAGCAAATAGAGGTCACCGTATGAGCAGGCTACCGCTGGTAGATGCCAAAAAAATGGAAAAGATATTGTTTCGACTCGGATTTGAGAAAACAAGGCAAAAAGGTAGCCATGCATTTTACAAACATATTGATGACAGGACAACTACTATCCCTTTCCATTCAAGTAAAAAACTTGCCAGACCCCTAATCCGGGTTATCCTTAATGAAATAAATATTTCGATTGAAGAATATAACGAGTTGGTCGGAGATATTTGATCTATTATCTATTTCTTTCAGGGATTGTTATGGTTAGACAGAGGTATGGGTCTGTCAGCTACACTTTTTATAAAGATATTTTTGTGAGTAATTGGCAAGGTAGTTGTAGAATACAATTAGTGACACAAATTCTTCTTCTTAGTTTTATTCCATCTTTTACGGAATACTCTGCCTGCGGTGGATGATTATACCAATAACAAAATTATAATCCGTGCTTCTATTCCCTCAACCATGAAAGACCGGGAATATGGAAAAAAGGCAGACGTCAAGAAGATGTTCGAAGGATACATACGATGGGGAGTTTTTTCGGAGATAGCACTGGAAGATGAAACATTGCGTCAGAGCATACTCAAGAACTATTACGAGATGTTTATTTACAGGGATCTGGTGGAGAGATTCTCTATAAGGAATACCAGTCTTTTGAAAGGCCTTGCTTCCTATCTGCTTACCAATATCAGTAATCTTTTCAGTGTCAATTCATACTATAAAACGGTGAAGGAGAATACACAGGCTAGCAAGGAAACACTTGCTGAGTATGTTTCACATCTGGAGGATATCGGACTTATCTGGCAGGTTCCTTTCTTCAGCCATTCCCTTAAGAGTCAGCAGGTAAATCCACGTAAAATTTACTGTATAGACCAGGGACTTCGTGGAGCTGTTGCATTCCAGTTCTCAAAGGATACCGGAAGGTTGGCCGAGAACATAACTTTCATTGAGCTTAAGAGAAGGAACTACGATGTCTATTACTGGAAAGGGAAAAAGGAAGTTGATTTTATTGCCAGAAGCGAGGATGGAAAACTTCAGGCAATAAATGTCTCATATACTAATGACATTAGCCCTGGGGAAACTGAAGATCTTCATGAATTTAGCAAAATAAACGATGCTGAACTTATTCTTCTGACTGAAGATATTGAAAAAGAGGAAGACGGTATCAGGTTCATTCCATTGTGGAAGTGGCTGCTCAGGTGAGAGATATGATTATAATCCGGTAGTTGAATATATTTTATTTCTGCTTTTTTCTTTTCAGAACTTATGGAATGCGCCGCCTGCATCGTGATTTTATTATTTTGAAGAGTTTGCTTATCTAAAAGAGAAAGATATTAATACAATATTAATTAGATGTTAATGCGATACTATGGTTAAAGCAATAATCAACATTGATGATAAAACTAACCGGGTGCTGAATATAGTGAAGGCAAAGTATGGCCTGAAGGATAAAAGCTCAGCTATTGAGCTTGTGACAAAACAGTATGAAGAAGAACTACTTGAACCTGAGCTCAGACCTGAATATATAGAAAAGGCTAAAAAGATCATGACCCAGGATGCTGTGGACGTAGGTACAGTAGACAACCTGAGAGAAAGATTAGGTATCTGAAATGTATTATTTGAAGATCAAACCTGATCTTGAGAAAACACTTAAGAAACTGGCTAAGAAGAATAAAAAACAATTAGAGATAATTCTCAGCAAAGCTGAAGAAATTGTTGAAAATCCTCATAGATACAAAAATCTAAGAGCACCATTGAATATGTGGAAGAGAGTTCATATAGATAAACACTTTGTGCTTGCTTTTTCTGTTGACGATGAAAACAATACAGTCACACTTGAAGACTATGCCCATCACGATGAAATCTACAAATAATATTGACAGGGAATCCATACTCAAGCAGATTTTATGGGATAGTGCTGAACATTACCTTGTTGAGGAGTACTCCAGAGGCAGGATAAGTAAAGGAAAACTTGCAGAGATGCTTGATATGAATATATATGAAGTAAACGACCTGCTTGACAGATATCATATCAAAGGCAATCTCGATTTTGAAACTTTTCTGGAAGGCATTAAGACTGCTGAATCCCTCTCCAGATATGATAGTAAGAAGACCGGAAATAACAACGAATGATGGTTCTTTCCGAAAAAACATTCGATCAATAGAATATGGTTGTTCCACTGTTCTTTTTTATTATTAGTTTAATTATTATATATCTAATATGATTTTTATTTAATTTATTTCACAAAACTTAAATATGTATAATAGACTTTATGTACCCAGTGGCATATAAATATGCAGGCACTCACTGCCTGACAAAAATGCTCAGGTGTTTGGGAAAATGGTGGCATATAATACTTTATCTAATCTTAATGTCCTGATTACTGGCGGTGCCGGTTTCATCGGCAGTCATGTGGTTGACAGACTCATGGAAATGGGAAACAACGTTAGAGTTTTTGATAATATGAGTTCTGGAAGAATGGAATTCATAGAACATCACATGAATGATCCGAAATTAAAACTTATCAAAGGCGACCTCATGGATACAGAGACAATAGAGGATGCCTGTAAAGATATCGACCTCGTTTTCCACATAGCTGCAAATCCAGATGTCCGCCTGGGTGCTACAGATACAAAGGTCCACTTCGACCAGAACATTACAGCCACATACAACCTGCTTGAAGCTATGCGCAAGAACGATGTAAAGAAACTCGCCTTCACCTCCACATCAACCGTCTACGGTGAAGCAACAATAATTCCGACACCTGAAGATTATGGACCTTTTGTACCAGTCTCATTATATGGAGCCTCAAAACTTGCCTGCGAGGCTCTTATTACATCATATTCACACACTTTTAATATGCAGTCCTGGATATTCCGTTTCGCAAATATTATCGGCGACAGAGGAACCCATGGAATTATCGTGGATTTCATCGAAAAACTAAGAAACAATCCTCATGAACTTGAAATTCTTGGTGATGGTCGTCAGTCCAAATCATATCTGCATGTAAGGGAATGTGTTGATGTTATGATGTTCTCTATTACTAATAGTGATGGCGATGTCAATATCTTTAACATTGGCTCAGAGGATGCAACCAATCCTACACACATAGGTGAAATCATTGTAGAGGAAATGGAACTATCTGACGTAAAGTTCAACTATACTGGAGGTTCTAGAGGTTGGAAGGGCGATGTCCCAAAGATGATGCTCAGCATTGAGAAGCTGAAGGAACTGGGCTAGAAAAATGAGTGGGAATCGGAGAGAAGTGTTAGAGAGACTGTAAAAAGGCATTACTTGTTAGATAAAAAAAAGAATAATTCTTGCTCATTTAGATTTTTATTTTAATGACTAGTGAATAAAATATGTTTAAATTCAAAATTAGTAAAACAATGCGTGATATACAGTGGTCATTCATTAGCCTTGCTACTGCCTCATTATCTCATTTACTTTTAAGAGTAGTATTGGGTAGAGAACTTGGACCTGACGGACTTGGAATTTACACGCTGGTGTTTACCATATACATGTTCGGAATGCAGTTTGCTGCATTTGGAATCGGTGCCGCGTTGACTAAATATGTGGCAGAGTTTTCTGATGATCTGAAAAAAACTGGAGAGTACATATCTTCAGGAATAATAGGATCAATTGTCACCGGTATTCTAATTGGTGTTATTCTTTTTACATTATCTGGCATAATTTCTATCAATGTTTTCAATATACCTGAAATGCGATATTTGTTAGAAATTACAGCCCTATGTTTTCCTTTTATAGCAATACAGAAGACGGTAATAGGTTCACTTAATGGATTTCGAAAAATGAAACAATTTGCATTTATGAACATTGCCCTTAACTCTTCTATCTTACTCGTATCTATATTTATGGTTATGTACCTTAAAATGAATGTTATAGGAGCAGTATTAGGTTTCGCACTACCTACAATACTAATAGGGTTTCTCTCCATTATTTTTGTTCGCTCCTATCTAATGTTCCCTAATATATCTTTTCTGAAAAATGATATTTTAAGAGATGTTTTACACTTTGGCTTCTATGTCGTCCTCGGCAATTCAATAGGCTATATATACACTCATATTGATAATGTCATGATTGGTTACTATCTGAATGAAACCGAAGTCGGTTATTATGCAATATCTGCTATATTCATTCAGGGAATTACACTTATACCAAGTGCAGTTCAAAGAGTTACCAGTCCAATAATCGCAAAAAGCTATGCAAAAAAAGAGTACAATTCAATACTTCGTTTACTTAAAAGTGTCACGTTAAAAGTATTCTTGGTTTCATTGCTGCTTTCACTGTTCCTTGCAATTTTTGGAAGGACATTAATAATTACTATTTTTGAAGATGTGTTTTTGTCTGCATATTTACCAATGCTAATTTTGCTTATTGGATACACAGTTTATTCTTCATTTATGTCTATAGGTACTTTTTATGCAAGTATTGGACATGTTCGGTTGTCCTACAAGATTGCCTTGTTTTCAGCGATATTGAGTATTGCATTGAATGCTTTTTTTATACCCAAATATGGAATAATTGGTGCAGCAGTTGCAACTTCAGCTTCACTGATATTATTAACATCTTTGCATTACGTAATAATAAAACATTTGTTGAAAAATTATAATTTAGAGTTATAATACGGAAGTTATGTAATATAATACCCTATAATAGCACTATTATCATATATTCGGTTTGTCATTTCTAACTTATTAAAAGTTTCTTTACCTAATACCACAGGTTCTACAATTATTCGATCATAATTTTGAGTTTGAGTAAATGTACGAATTGGCCTATCTAGCATATAATTTCTCCAAAGGAAAATGTTGTTCTTTTTACTAAAAATAGATTCTTTGTTGGGCGTGGCATAGGCAAGACTATCAGTACTTTCAATATTAGAAAGATAAATTCCTATAACTGAGGGTCCATACCTTGCATCACTAAAAATATTATCTGAATATTTTATCATTGTTTTTGCACCCTGTATCTCTGAAGATGTGTAAGTCCTAGAAATAGTTGAGCTTTTTAACCATAGAGGACTATCAAAATTTGAAATTGTGTTGCTAGCCATAAAAAACGCCATTATACAAAATATAATAATTATGTACATTTTTTTTCTATTACTCGATTTTATTAAGTGATAAATCTGCATTATTGCAAACGATGCAAAAATACTGACAAAGAAGTATTCAAAAGCAAACCATCTGCTAGGAATAATATTCCTAATACCAAACAAAGGAAAAGAAAAGGTAATTCCAAAAAGAACAACTAATATAAGGATATAGCAAAATTTTATCTGATCTCTATACTTCAATGAAATGGAAAACAAACAACCAATTATTGCAAAGAAGAGATAAAGTGACAAGCCAAACGTATCTGCAAATCTTTCTACAAAAGGAGGTAAGGCGCTTGCAATCTCAATAGTTGCTTCTGGTCTATTAAGAAAATCGGCATAACCTGATACATAATAAAACAATGAAGAAATAATTTGATCAAAGAAATGTTTCCCACCTTTTGAATAAATTGCAATAAACCATTGCTGGAAAAGCGCAATAAAAGAAATTAAAAACAATCCACCATAAACAATTTCACTTTTATAATATAATTTTGAATAGATTACAGAACCTAAAAATAAAACAAACATTGTAATGATAAATATAAAAGAAGAAACTGCATGAGTTATAATTAATACAATAGTAATAAAGATAGATAATGAAATCCATTTAATTTTAGATTGTGAATAGAATACATTGAATAACAGATACATAAGTGTGTAATATAATAAAAGTCCATAACAAGTAGTCTGTGGTGAAAAGCCCCAATAAATATGATAATCGCTAACATTTACTAAGAGCATTGATAGTAAACCTACTTTTTCACCAAACAAAGTTCTTGCAACTAGATATACAAAAGTAGTTGAAATTATTAAAGGAATAATGATAGCAAAATTGCTGGCATCTTTTATGCTGACTGCTGAGACAATTTCCAGAATAGCAGTTTGGATATGCATAATTGGAAAAGACATCTCTTTTCCAATTAAAACATCAATGAATCCTGATTTAGCAAGCATAGCATTCATTTTTGCATGTAAATAGGGATCCACATCTGGAATAAACCCTGCAAGCATATAACTAGAGTAACGTATGTTTAATGATAAAATGACTATTTTGCAATATTGAATGAAATAGTCTTTTTTATTATTACTTAAAGAAACAGAAAGAGCCAAAAATCCTGCACACAAAGTAAGTACTAAAAAAAAACTAAAAGGCCGCCCAACAGAATTATCCCATAAAATTATCGAAACTGTGAATAATACTACAAATAAGATATCGTATAATCTTTTTTCAGTAATAGTAGAATGATATTGAATATCATCAAATGATTTTTCTTTAAGAGTAATATAACCAGCACATCCTAATACAAGTGCCAAACCAATTGAAAATAAATGAATTGTTGGACTTAGAGTATAAAGAAAAATGATAATTAATCCAAGTATAAACCCTAAAACAGCCAACGGAACATCCGGATTTTCTTTGTAGTTTATTTTAAACATCAGATGCACTTCCACTAAGTAATATTAAACAAATATCCATAATTATTTGTGATAATGTTATTTTTATTCCTGAGTGATTGAACTTACAAGTTCTACAAAATCAATTTTTTTTGTTTTAACTGCAAAATTGTTAACTATTTGACTTCTTGACTTTCTAAACTTCCCTGAAATTGAAGCATCTTTAATCTTATTAGCAATTTCACTTGGATCCATACTATTTACATAGTAACCAGCATCGCCTACTACTTCTGGTAAAGATGCATTTTGAGTAACTACTGGAACACAACCACACAGCATAGCCTCAGCTAAAGCATAACCAAATGATTCAAATATTGATAATTGACAATAAACACTTGAAGTGCATAAATGTTTTATTAACTCTTCGTCAGGTAAAAAACCAGTAAAATGGACATTATTTGGTGCTATTTTTTTTAAATCATTTATAGAATCATCGTATTTTCCTATCAGATAAAAATCGAAGTCTGGCAAATAACATGCACTTTGAACAAACTCAACAAGGCCTTTTCTATAAATATACCATTTATTTATGCTTGATATAGTGACCACTTTTTTATTATTTTTTTCCAAGTTATTGCATGAATACTTAGAATGATTTATCAAATTTGGAAATACAACTAGTTTATCCCCAATATTGATATTAAAGTCTAATATGCTTTTTTTTGAATAATTCGATGGAACCGTTACTAGATTTGCAGCTTTGAACAAAATATTAAGTATATTATGTGTTTTCTCCAAGATATTATATGGACTTCCGCAATGCCAAGTGATTATTACTTTTTTATGATACATTTTTGAAATAATATATGTCCATATTAATGGTATGTCCCCTAAATAACCAGAAGAATGCACATGAATACAGGTATATTTTTTTTCATTTTTAATCAAATCAATGAGCATTTTCATTTTATAATACGGTTTTGAATCTATGTATATACATTCAAACTCATGTTCTTCAAGTATATTGCCGTATATTTTTGCAATATTACCTATTACACTCGTACCTCCTGGAGCAACGATGCATAACTTATTACTAAATAAACTGTCTTCATTATTTATGCTCATAGACATACCTATAAATTAATAATAGTTTAATGCTAAGTGTTTTTAATTATTTTGTTCAAGAAATTAGAACCCAATTGGAAAACATATCTAATATTATATTTATATAGATTCATTACCAGATGTTTACGAAGACTAGTACGGTACTGTTTCCTATATTCTTCAACTTTGTGAAGATATTCATCTTCCCCACATCTTTGAAGAAAATCGTTTTTAATTTGAGAAATTAATAACTCACCGTTATCTCCTTGAATTATTGTGGGATGATAATATTTATCTATTAATACAGGAATAATGTCATATTTCAAAATTCTATCTTTTGAGAACTCACACTGCAAAATCATTGATTCACGCATTTTTTTTTGCCACATATCGAAAACAAAATTACCCATACTATATGCAATAATTCCTCCATTATATTCTTCTACACCTTGCAATACGTGGGGATGATGACCTAGTATTATCTTTGCACCTGCATCAATAATAGCATGGCCAAGTTCAACCTGATGAGGGGAAGGATTTCTTATGAATTCATCTCCCCAATGCATAGACACAATTAGAATATCGACTTTAGAAGTAGCATTCCTAACATCATCAATTATTTCCTTTTCATTATCTACCGAACAATATGCTGTTTTGTCTCTTATTAAACAATATGCTAAAAAGCCTATTCTAATCCCTTTAATATTCATTACAAATACTTTTCTAGATTCTTTCTTTGACTCTGCAACTCCAATTGCACAAATCCCATGTTGTTGCAATAATTTTTTGCTTCTTTTTAGAGAAAACTCGCCATGTTCCAAAACATGGTTATTTGCTATGGATACAACATTGAAATGTGCTGATTTGAGCTCATAAATAGATTTTTCAGCCCCTCTTAAACTAACCGATGAAAGTGATTTAAGATTAATATCAATATCTGAAAGTATACATTCTAAATTTCCAAATGTAATATCTGCTTTACAAAGCAGATGCGAAACATTACTAAATAAATTACCTGCTTCTTTGCACTTTAAACTGCTTCCAACACCATGACCTATGCATATAGGATGGTCACCTAGCATGATATCACCAACAGCCACTAATGAAACAAAATTTTCAGCATCTTCAATCATAAAAAATCCAATTATTTATTCAATTCAGAAATTATAAATTTTAATTTCCCTGCTTTGGTTCTTTCAATCTTGTCTACAAATTCAAATTTTAAAACCCATGAATCGCTTTTTTCTCTCACAATTTCTTTGATGTTATTCAATTGTTTTTCGTCAAATTGGTCATCTATAACCAATTTAATTACGATTAAATCAACTTGTTTTTGTATAACTTGATATTCTTTTACACCATGACAATATTGCCACATTATGTATAAAAAAAACCATCCGTGGACTGATTTACCTTCAGGAGTTATCAATATATCTACACTTCTACCTAACACTTCTTTCAGTAACTTAGATCCACGTCCACAACCACATTTATCCTCTATAATATGCCCCATATCTCCTGTATGGTATCTTATAAGAGGCATGGCAAAATTATGAAGACTTGTAGCAATTATATCCCCTTGACCTTCATCTAATTGAAAACCATTGCTATCAACAATTTCCATTATACTTCTATCAGTATCTATGTGAAGACCATTATGTTCTTTACACTCAAATGCACTAACTCCACCATCATTTAAACCATATGCATCGAAAATTTCGCAATTAAAAACATCTCTAATTGTTTCCCTCATGTATGGCAGAAGCTTTTCAGAAGTTGTAGATACTGCATCAGGTAATTTAATAGATATATCATTCTCTTGTATCCATTTACAATAAAAATAAAGAGAAGAAGGATAACCCCTGATATACTTTGGATTAAATGAATTCAGAACCTCTGTATATTGTTTCATATCGACTTCACTCATATCAAATGAAGAAAGTTTCCTAATATTCCGAGTAACCTCATGAATTTTTTTATTGAAAATTGATTTAGTTCCCACATCAAGTGAGGCTCCTGCAATGAATGTCATCTTGTCACCAAGTTCAAAACCTGCATAACCCCATCCCCTATAGAGTAATATAGCATTCAAAAAACGATCTTCTTTAAGCAACCTATATTTAAGAGGAGTACCTGTGGAACCACCAGTTGCCTGTTTATTATATTTCATTGAAGAAAGATTTGCAGGTTTGAAAGCTTCCCAATTAGATCTAATTATTTCTTTTGTAAGTATGGGTAACTTCTCTAAATCCTCTATTTTATTTATATCATTAGGAGATAATTTTAAATCATTAAAGAGTTTATGATAATATGGAACGTTCCGATAAGCGAAACCGATCATATAACGAAGATGTTTCTCTTGCTGTTTTTTTTGTGTCTCATATGAATTCCATTGATTTTTTACCACATTTTTGTAGGTAGAATAAAATTTAGGATATTGTGCTTGATGAGCAAGTATAAAAAGAGGTTTGTTGAACATTTTATTCCTTCTTATCTGAATTCATATTTTTGATAAAATTCAAAATAAAACTCGTAACATCTATCTTATCACCCAACAGACGCTTTCTTTTTTCTTCGGCTTTGTCTTCTAAATTAGAATTATGTAGCAATTCTATTGCCTTTTTGACAGATTTCTCTTGGCTTTTTCCATCTAGTTTAAAATTATATACCAAATTATATTTCGCTTCTTCCTCATCAGTATACCCCCTTCCTGCAAAATCACAAAAAATAGCATGTGTCCCTAATACAGCACACTCTGAGGCCATAGTTGCACTTTCACCATATAATAAAGTTGCATAACAAAGCAAATCATGCATTTTTTCAGGGGGTACTGATATCCTATACGGTTCAAACTCCGGATCTAAAACTTTCTCAGAAGATATCAATACACGGCCATATTTGCTAAGCTCATGCACAGCTTTTTTTTTTGTTTCTAAGGATAAACCCGTGCAACCAACATCATGGCTAGCCCCCCAAGAAACGAACCTCATAATTATGAACTTTTCGTCCTCTCCCAATCCGATTTCATTTAATGTATTTGGATTTGGAGTGAAATAATTAGGATGTAAGTAAGCAAGTTCATGATAACCATCATATTTCACTTGTTTTTTTCCAACATGTTTATAATAACACGAAGGTGTGCAAATAACATCAGAAAAAGGATAGGTAATTTTTTGGGCAAATGATGCATGCTCAGTGTCATTGAAAATAATAGATTTTTTATTTAGCAACCAAGACACATGAGCAACTGAAGGATTTAAAATACCTGTTAAAATATCAGGTTTAAATTTTCGAGATATGTGTAAGAGTTTATAATCTCTAATAATCCATTCTTTAATTAAATTTATAAGATTTCCTTTCCCTTTTTTCATGGATGAAAGAACAGTATGGTCAATATTATAAGCTTCCAGAAGATCCACGGTTACCTCTTTGTCTCTTGCAGTAACGAGAATTTCATGTCCCTTTGCTTCGAGTTCTTTTATCGCATTCTTATAAAAATGAACATGTGCAGGATGTCCAATATCAACCAATATTCTCATAATTTTCCCCGTTTTTAATGTCATTTAATTCTGCTGACAAGCCACCCTACTACATTCCTGCATATCAAACAACATCGCAAACAAGGTAAACTGAATACCAGTGATCAGGAGTACTGCATCCAGTAAGGGCATATTTGCAGATACATTCCACCCCATCAAAAACTTTGCAGCCAAAATATATCCGGCCAACAATACTCCCAGAGGTACCAGTATCATCCCAAATATATAGAACAGCACAAGTGGATGGAAACTCAGTACCATATACTTCATCTTGAGTCGCCACAGGAACTTCCTGAAAAGCATTATTGAAACTTTGCCCATGTAATTACTGTATTTAATAGTGGAGCGTTCCTGACCATAGCGGGCTGGCATGGTAATATCCATGGTGCGGAAGCCGAAGGCGTTCAGTTTTACAAGCATGTCATTGCAGTATCCATAGTAAGTGTATAGTTTGTGCAGGTCCATATTTGAGAGAGCTTTTTTGGATATGGCCGTGTAACCATTCTGGGGGTCCATAATATGCCAGTAGCCACTGGCGATCTTGGTTATCATGGTGAGAAGGCCGTTTCCGAAGGATCTCCATTTGCTCATGCCGACACGGAACTCTTCACTGAGCAGGCGGTTGCCTTTGGTGTAATCTGTCTTGCCTTCGATTATTGGCATTAGAAGATTTGGAAGCTGCTGGGGGTTCATCTGGTTGTCACCGCCCATTACCGCGACTATGTCCATGTTCTCTTTCAGGGATTGCTGGTATCCGTGCAGGATAGCTGCTCCTACTCCTTGATTCACCTTGTGAGTGATCACATGCAGACGGGGGTCATCTATAGACTCGAGAACTTCTGCTGTGCTGTCAGTACTGCAATCATTGATGACATAGATTCTGTCCACGTATTCGGGAATACCGTTTACAGTTACCTTAATCAGTTTCTCTTCATTATATGCCGGTACTACTACACCGATTCGATACTGCTGTAAAACATCATAATCATGATTGTGTAAAGTTGATGCTGGAAGCATCTTTACATCATATCCTGCATTTTTTGCATCCCTGAGCAGTGAAAGCTCAACTGACGTACCGTTCTCTAAGAATTCAAGGGAATCCACAGTACTTGACGAAAATGCGGTGAATCCCATATGTTGTTCTATCAAGCCTGTGTCAAGAGCAGTATCACAAACTAAAGAACCTTCAAAATTGTCGCCCATACCCATAATCGACAGAACATCATAGTCCTTAAAAAGTGTATTTCCACTTACTACATCGGCCTCAAGCCAGAAAATCGGCTCAACCAGCCGGGGAATATCTTCAGGATTGTGATAACCATTTGCGTAAAGAGTAACAATTATTCGGGGGTCAAGCTCCTTTGCAGCTTTGAAGCCAGATTTAAGAGCTTCAACTTTACCTATGTTAGTTTCATGCCGTACAAGCCTTA